>DASSME010000497.1:0-3305 GCA_035689035.1 Longimicrobium sp.
CCGCGTGGGCGCCCTGTTCGGCGACGCCGCGGCGGAGCCGGCCGCCGGGCCCGGCCCGGAGCCGCTCGGTGTCTGACCCGTTGCGCGCCGAGTACGGCCTGCTGAGCCACGCGTCGCCGAACCTGGGTGACGAGATCCAGAGCCTGGCGGCCCGCCGCTTCCTGCCGCGGGTGGACCGCTGGGTCCCACGCGAGCGGCTGGACGCCGACCCCGGCGGGAGCGGGCCCACGCGGGTGATCCTGGCCGGGTGGTTCCTCCATCACCCGCGGCGCTGGCCGCCGCACGAGAAGATCGATCCCCTCTTGGTGGGCTTCCACCTGAACGACCGCCGCCTGGGGCGCCTGCGGTGGCGGACGGCCGCGCGGGTGCTGCTCTCGCGGCGCCGCGTGGGGTGGCTGCGCCGCCACGGCCCGGTGGGCGCGCGCGACCGGCGCACGCTGGAGCTGCTGCGCCGCGCCGGGGTGGACGCCGAGTACTCGGGGTGCCTCACCCTCACCCTTCCGCCGCGCGACCCCGCCGCCGTGGGCGACCGGGTGGTGGCGTCGTGCCTGCCCGATGCGCTGGCGGCCGCGCTGGCCCGGCGCACGCGCCGCCCCCCGGTGCGCGTGGACCACCTGGACACCCGTACCGCCGGCCCCCAGGCCCGCATGGAGCGCGCGCAGGCGCTGCTGGACGTGTACGCCCGCGCGCGGGCGGTGGTCACCACCCGGCTGCACTGCGCGCTCCCCTGCCTGGCGCTGGGGACGCCCGTGCTCTTCATCCCCCTGCTCCCCGACCTGGCGCGGCAGGAGCCCGCGCTGGAGCTGGCCCACCACCGCTCCGCCGGCGAGCTCCTGGACGGGCGCGCCGGGTGGGACCCCGAGGACCCGCCGCCCAACCCCGACGCCTGGCGCGCCTTCGTCCCCGGGCTGGTGCAACGCTGCCGCGAGTTCGTCAGCGGGTGAGCGCGCCCCGCACGGCCGCGCGCACCCCGCCCGCGTCCAGCGCCAGCGCCGCGCAGGCGTACAAGGCGGCGGCGCCGGCCAGCACCCCCGCCGCGCCGCCCGCGGCGGCCGGCGGCACCCGCGCCACGAACAGCGCCATCGGCACGCACGCGGCCGCGGCGCGCGCAGCGTGGCGCGCGGGAAAGGGGACCGCGAAGTGCCGGCGCCCCAGCCACACCGCCGTGGCCAGCGCCACCGCGTAGCCGCCCAGCGTGGTCCACGCCGCCGCGATCACCCCGTAGCGCGGGAGCAGGACCAGGTTGGCGCCCAGGTTCAGCGCCGCCGCGGGCGCCACCGCCCGCACCATGTCGCCCGTGCGCCGGGTGATCTGGAACGCGAGCGCGAAGTGCAGCCCCAGCAGCGCCGCGAGGAGCGCCCCGGCGCCCACCCAGGGAAGCACCCGCGCCGCCACGGGCGCCAGCGCGGGCCCCGCCAGCACCCCCGCCACCACCCCCGGCGCACACACCAGCAGCGTGGCCGCGGGAAACCCCAGCGCCATCATCCACCCCGCCACGCGCTCCAGCAGCGCGCGCGCCCCCTCGGGCCCGGAGCGCTCGTAGGCGGCGAACACCATCGGCTTGGTGGCCGCGGCCACCGCCGTGAGCACGACCCCGATCGAGCGGTCGGCGATCACCGACCCCACCGCGTACGCCCCCGCCGCCGCCGGGCCCAGCAGCGCGGCCACCACCAGCCGGTCCGACGCGGCCAGCACGTACAGGGCGACGGCCGAGAGCGAGAGCGGCATCCCGTACGCCCACAGCGCGCCCACGCCCACCCCCGGCGCCGCTGGCGGCGCTGCCAACGGCGTCGCCCCCGGAACGCGCGGCGCCACCGCCAGCGAGGCCAGCGCCGCGGCCGAGACCGCCAGCAGCGGCACGAGCGCGTCGCCGGGGCGCGCCGCCAGCCCCGCCACCGCCAGCGACAGCATCCCCACCCCGTTCACCGCCTCGATGGCGGCGAAGCGCCAGGCGCGGCCGGTGGCGCGGTTCCAGTTCTGCACGATCCCCACCCACCCGCGGGTGAGCAGCAGCAGCACCCCCGCCGCCGCCGCTCCGCGCGCCCGCGGCGCGCCGGCGAGCACGAGCGCGACGCCGGCGAACAGGGCGGCGGCGGCCGCGGCCAGGTAGCCGCGCCCCACCGCGGCCCGCAGCCGCGCCAGCCCGTCCGCCCCCGGGGCGGCGGGAGCAAAGCGCAGCACCGAGGTCTGCAGCCACAGGAACAGCCCCATCTGGGCCAGCGTGGCGGACGAGAGGGTGACCGCGTACACGCCGTACTCCGCGGGAGGGAGGAGGCGGCTGAGCAGCATCACCCCCGCGATCCCCACCCCCGCCGACACCAGGTTGCAGACCACGTACGGAAGTGCCTCGGCGCCGGGGCCGGCCCGCCTCGGCGCCGCCCGCGCCGGGGCCGCGGCGGCCGTGCTCAGCCGAAGACCTTCGCCGCGCGGCCCACCAGGGCGCGCAGCCCGGCCGTGGCGCGCGTGAGCGCCGAGGTGGGGAGCGGCTCCCACAGGTCGATCGAGCTGGAGAGCGAGACCTGCAGGAAGTTGCGCGGCCCCTTCTGCGCGGTGATGGGGCTCACCGAATGCCACGACGCGTTGTGGCAGGGGAACATGGCCATCCGGTTGTGGCGCGGGCGGATCACCTCGGCGGGCGGGGCGCCGGGGCCGGGGTGCAGGCGCAGGTCGCCGCCCGCCATCTCGATCTCGTCGGCGTCGCAGAAGTACAGGAGCAGGGTGGCCACGCGGCGGCGGTGGTCCAGGTGCGGGCCGCGGTCGTAGCCGCTGCGCGCCTGCGCCACGTCCATGCGCACCCACAGCTCGTCGGGCGCGTGCTCCACCCTGGCCAGCCGCGGCGATTCCTTGTCGGCGCGCGATTCCTGGTAGGGCACGTAGCGCGCGCGGGAAAGGTCCACCACGCACTCGCGGGCGATCACGTCGTGGAACTGCGCCAGCACGTAGTCCACGAAAGCCTGGCTGTGGAAGCGGTGGAAGAGCGTGCGCCACGCTTCGCTCCCCTCCAGCAGCGCCTCGTACTCGGGGTCGCCCCAGAAGTAGTTGTACCCGGTGGGCCCGCTCCCCGGCGGGCACTCGGGGAACGACGACGCCAGCGCCTGGTAAAGCTCCGGCTCCAGGAAGCCGTCCTCGAGCACGTGCGGGAACGGGTCGGGGCGGACGGGAGCGGGGTGAAAGGGGTGCACGGTGGTTTCCCGGGGACGGGTTGAGGGAGGGGGCCGCGCGCGGGCCGCGGGTGTCAGCGGCGCCGCACGTGGAGGCGTGACCGGTGCTCCAGCCGGAACTCGCCGGGCCGGGCCGCGAAGTAT
>DASSME010000498.1:0-18449 GCA_035689035.1 Longimicrobium sp.
GCGTCCCCGGGCAAGAGGGTGGAAACTTCGCACATTTCCAACCTACTCTTGTTTCGCGGCCCCCGCACCACCGGATGCGTCGTCTTTTATTGCCGCCATCCCATCATCCGAATTTCCGGATGAGAACGAATTCATTCGCCCGGGGGCCGGGGTGCTGGGGCCGGGTGATCTGTGGATCATGCGGCCGTTCCATCATCCAGATGGCTGATCCTCATTCCTTCTCGCCGTCCTGGCCGTGACCGATCTCCAGCTTTCCGTCATCATCGCCACGCACGACAACCTGGAGCTGCTGAAGCGCTGCCTGGACGGGTGGCGCCGGCACGCCGACGGCCAGCCGGTGGAGCTGATCGTGGTCGAGGACGGCTGCACCGACGGCACGCCGGACTACCTGCGCGAAGTCGAAGCGACCGACTGGGGGCGCCGCCACCTGCGCTGGGTGCACACCGACGACGTGCACGAGCTGCTGTGCACCAACCGCGGCTTTGCCGAGGCGCGCGCCCCGCTGGTGCTGAGCTGGCACGACGACATGTTCCTGCAGGGCGCCTGGTTCGTCCCCGAGCTGCTGGCCACCTTCCGCCAGATCCCCCGCATCGGCCTGCTGGCGCTGAGCCGCGGCCTCGACTTCTCGCCGGTGGACGAGCCGCTGCGCACCTGGCACGACAGCGTGGACTGGCGCCGCGTGCAGAGCACCATCGGCCCCGCGCCGCTCAACTGGGCGCGCATCCAGGAGGTGGACGGGGTGATGCGGCCCTGGGTCGTGCGCAGGGAGTGCATCGACCGGGTGGGGCCGCTGGACCCGGCGTTCCGGCCCACCGAGTGGGACGAGGTCGATTTCTGCTACCGCATCCGCCAGGCTGGGTGGAAGATCGCCACGCACGGCTTCGAGCGGGACGGCGCCTACCTGCACGCGGTGAGCAGCACCTACGGCCGCACCGTGAGCGAGCGGCGGATGGAGCAGGGGCTGCGCAACGCCCGCATCTTCTTCGAGCGCTGGAGCGACACCATCCGCGCCGAGCACGGGCGGGCAAAGGCGCGCTGGCGGCGGCGGGCCACCCCCGCGGGATGGGCGGCCACGCTGGCGCAGATCGCGCGCTACGCCGCCGGCCAGCGGCCCCGCGGGTGAGCCGCACCCGCCGGGCGGGGATCACCGCCCTCTTCGGCTACGCCCAGTTCGCGCTGGCGCTGGTCTCGGGGATCGTGCTGGTGCCGTTCGTCCTGTCGCGGGTGCGCACCGACCTGTACGGCGTGTGGCTGGCCTTCGGCGAGGTGCTGGCGTACTCGTCGATGGTCGATCTCGGCGTGGTCGGCGTCGTCCCCTGGCTGGTGGCCGAGAACGACGGGCGGGGCGACCGCGAGGCGATCCGCTCGGTGGTGGCGGCGGCGGTGCTCTTCTCGTCGCTCGCGGCCATGGTCTTCCTGGTGCTGGCGCTGGGAGCGCTGCGGCTGGCCCCGTCGCTGGCGCACCTTTCCCCGGAGCTGGCGGCCCAGGCGCGCGGGCCGCTGCTGCTGGTGGCCGTCACCCTGGCCCTCACCATGCCGCTGCGCAGCTTCAGCGCCGCGCTGCTGGGGCTGCAGGACGCCACCTTCACCGGGGTGGTGGGCGTGGCGCAGCTGGCGCTGGGGGTGGCGCTCACCCTGGGGCTGCTGCTGGGCGGATGGGGGCTGTACGCGCTGGCCGCCGCCGCCGCGGTGCCGGGACTGGTGGCGTCGGCCGCGAGCCTGGCGCGGCTGCGGGTGCTGGCGCCCGACCTGCTGCGCGGCTGGCACGTCCCCTCCAGGACCACCTTCCGCCAGGTGAGCACGCAGGGGCTGGGGTCGTGGACGGCCGGGCTGGGGTGGCGGATGGTGGCCGCCAGCGACAGCATGGTGATCGTGGCGCTGCTGGGCCCCACCGCCGCGGTGGTCTACGCCCTCACCGCCAAGATGGGGACGATCGGGATGCAGATGAGCTGGCAGCTCCCCGACGCGGCGCTGGTGGGACTGGCGCAGCTCAAGGGCGAGGGGAAACCCGAGCGCGTGCGCGCCGTCACCGTGTCGCTGCTGCGGCTGCTGCTGGTGTCGTCGGGCGCGGTGGCGTGCGCGGTGGTGGCGTTCAACCCCGCGTTCGTGCGGCTGTGGGTGGGCCCGCGGCAGTTCGGCGGGCTGGCGCTGAACGCGCTGATCGCCGCGGTGATCGTGGGCCACTCGCTGGGGCACGGGCTGTTCGCCACCAGCGCCACGCTGGGCACCCGCGTGCAGGCCGGGTGGGCGGCGCTGGCGCAGGGAGCGGTGAACCTGGGCGCGGCGCTGCTGCTGGGGCGCTGGCTGGGGCTGGCCGGGGTGGCCCTGGCGGCGGTGGTGAGCACGGCGGTGGTGGCCTGGCCCGCCGGGGTGCGGATGGTGCGGCGGACCACGGGGATCACGCAGGGCGAGCTGTGGCGCAGCGCGGTGGGGCCGTGGGCGTGGCGCGGCGGGGCGCTGCTGGCGCTGGGCGCCGGCGTGGGCGTGCTGGGCGAGCGCGGGTCGCCCTGGCTGGCGCTGGCGCTGGCGCCGCCGCTGGGGCTGCTGTACCTGTGGGTGATGCGCCCGCTCTACGCCGACCTGCCGCTCCCCGCGCGCATCCGCCCCTGGCTGGCACGGCTGCGGCTGGTGGACGCCGCGTGACCTCCGCTCCCGCGTGCGTCATCCCCGCGGTTGGGATCGAACGTCCATGCACCCGGAAATGGAAGCTGTGATTCATCATCCCTGGCTCGCTCCAGTCGGCAAGGCGCGCCGCCCCGCGCGCGGGACGGCGGCGTGATCGGGCGCATCGTGCGCAGGGTGCGGCGCAGCCTGGACGCGGGCGAGCGCGCGCGGTGGGCGGCGTACGAGCGCGACCTGGCGGCGGTGAGGACGGCGGCCGGGGCGCGGGGGGTGGACGTGTTCCGCTACCCGCTGTTCGAGGGCGGCGAGCACCCCGAGGGGTACATCGACTTCGAGTGCCGCTTCGCCGCGTGGCACCTGCGGCGCGCGGAGGTCCGCTCGCTGCTCGACATCGGGTCGTACCGGCCGTTCGTGCTGGGGCTCTCCGCGGGGTACGACGTGACCGCGCTGGACGTCCGCCCGCGACAGCCGGGGATGGGGACGGAGACGATCCTGGTGGGCGACGCGGCCCGCATCCCCGCGCCCGACGCCGCGTTCGACGCGGTGGTGTCGCTCTCGTCCATCGAGCACTTCGGGCTGGGGCGCTACGGCGACCCGCTGAACCTGGACGCCGACACCGCCGCCGCGGCCGAGATGCGGCGCGTGCTGCGGCCGGGCGGGACCCTGGTGGTGACCACCTCGCTCACCGCCGGGCGGGCGGCGCTGGCCTTCAACGCGCACCGCATCTACGGGCTGGAGCAGGCGCGGGCGCTGTTCGCGGGGATGGAGCGGGTGGACGAGCGCTTCTTCTCGCACGACGCGGGCGGCGAGGTGGCGCTGGACCGCATCACCACCGCGCCGATGGGGTGGGACGTGTACTGCGCCTGCCTGCGCAAGCCGGCCTGAGCCTCGCGCCGCATCGACACGTTGTCTGCCTGCGCGGGCGCCGCTGAGGGGTCACACGGAGGAGCGGAGGGCAACGGAGCAGCGGAGAACCGCGGTCCGTTCATCCCCCGGCTTTCGTGAGCGGAGCCGGCCTCGCACGGCACTCGGCTTGATCGAGGGATGGTCGCGTGGGAGTCCGCGAAGGCGGACTTCGGGCCGTTGTTGCCGCGGATTCATCCGCCCGGGCACGGGTCCGCAGATCGACCCTTCGACCTGCCACCGCGCTTCCCCCCTTCCCCGGGCCGGCCCTGGCAACGATCGTTCGCCCTGCCACTGAATGGTAGATGAATCCTCCGCTGAACCGGGTGGTGGCGTGACGGACCACGTGGACCCGCACGCGGGCCGGCCGCCGCTCTTCCGCGCGCTGAAGGCCGTGCGCGACGTGGCGGCCGACGCGGTGGGCGCCGCGGCGGCGCGCTGGGAGCCGGCCGAGCGCGCGGTTGCCGCCACGGGCCGCGCGCTGCACGGGCGCTCGCGCGTCTTCGACCTGCTCTACCGCCGCACGGTGGAGACGCTCGAGGCGCGCCGCCCCGGCGCCGGGCCGGTGTTCCGGCGGATGCGCGTGGGGCCGGTGGAGGTGTGGGGCGAGGTGAGCCACTTCTCCTTCGGCACCACCTGGTTCCAGGGCCGCGCCTACGAGGCCGAGACGGTGGCGCTCTTCGCCGCCGCGCTCCGCCCCGGCGCCACGGTGGTGGACGTGGGCGCCAACCACGGCTACTTCACCGTGCTGGCCGCGCTGCTGGCGGGGCCCGGCGGAAGGGTCGAGGCGTTCGAGCCGAACCCGGCCGTGGCCGGGGCGCTGCGCCGCGTCCTGGAGCGCAACGGCGTGGAGGGGCGCGTGTCGGTGCACCCCGACGCGCTGGCGGACCGGGAGGGGTCGGCCGACTTCTTCGTGTCGGTGTCGCCGGTGAACGACGGGCTGTCGTCGCTGCTGGCGGACGGCGACGCGCTGGAGCGCGGCGTGATCCGCGCCGACGCCACCGTGCGCGTGCCCACCACCACCTTCGACGCGTTCGCCGCGCGCGCGGGGCTGGGGCGCGTGGACCTGCTCAAGATCGACGTGGAAGGCGCCGAGGCGCTGGTGCTGCGCGGGATGGAGCGCACCCTGGCCGAGAGCCCCCCGCGGCGCATCGTCTGCGAGACCACGCCGGGGCACGAGGCCGGCCGCATCCTGGCCGGGCACGGCTACACCGTCCGCCCGCTGGAGCACGACGCCGCCGGCCACGGCAACTACCTGTTCACCGCCCCCGATGTCCGATGACGTGCTGCGCGCGCTGTTCGTGAACACGGGGATCCTGGGGCACCGCTCCGTGGCCCACGTGATCGGCCGGGCGATCGCGCCGCGGCCGGGGATCGTGGCCGAGTGGGTGGACCTGGCCACGGGCCTTTCCACGCGCGACCGCGTGGTGCGCCGGCTCCTCACGCTGGGGCCGCGCCCGGGCTCGGCGGCGGGGGCGGCCACGGCGGCGCGCTTCCGCCACGAGCTGAACGCCGGCCTCACCGCCGCGCGCCGCATCCGCGCGCTGGAGCGCGCCGGGAAGCGCTTCGACGTGATCCACTTCCACACCCAGGCGGCCGCCTGGGCCAGCCTGGGCCGCATGCGCCGCACCCCCTGCATCGTTTCCATCGACGTCACCCAGCGCCTGGCGATGCGCGAGCTCCCGGCCGGGTTCGCCCGCCGCGACTACGCGCCCAACGCCGCGTGGGACCGGCGCGTGTTCCGCGCCGCCGCGGCGGTCGTGGCCACCTCGCGCTGGGCCGCCGACGACGTGCTGCGCGACCTGCCGGGGCACGCCGGCCGCGTCCACGTGATGCCGTACCCGGTGCCGCTCGAGGGCTTCGACGCCGGCTGGATCGGCGAGCGCCGCGCGCGGCCGGCCGCGGAGCCCGTGCGCGTCCTGTTCGTGGGCGGCGACTTCGGGCGCAAGGGCGGGGCGGAGCTGCTGCGGGCGTGGCGCGCGGCGCGGTTCGGCGACGCGGCGCGGCTCACGGTGGTCACCGAATCGCCGCTCCCGGGCGGCCTGCCGCCGGGCGTGGAGGCGCGGCGCGGGGTGCGCGCCTACACGCCGGAGTGGTTCGGCCTGTGGCGCGCCGCCGACCTGTTCGTGCTGCCCACGCGTGGCGAGGCGTTCGGGATGGTGTTCCAGGAGGCCGCCGCCGCCGGGCTCCCCGCCATCGGCACCGCGATCAACGCGATCCCCGAGATCGTGATCGACGGCGAGACGGGGCTCCTGGTGCCGCCGGGCGACGTCGGCGCGCTGGCGGATGCGCTGCGGGCCCTGGTCGCCTCCCCCGGACGGCGGCGGGAGATGGGGGCGGCGGCGCGGCGGCGGATCGAGGAGGTGGCGTCGGTGGAGCGGTACGGCGAGCGGCTGGCGGGGCTGCTGCGCGCGGCGGCGGAGGGGCAGGATGGCTGAGCCGGCGCGGCCCCAGGTGGCCGGGAGCAGCGCCTATCGCGAGCCCACGGCGCTGGAGCGGCTGGGCGCCGCCGCGGGCCGGCTGCTGCCGCAGGGCGCGCTCCGCCGGGGGCTGCGCGCCGTCTACCGGCTGGCCGTGCGCCTGCGCACCGGCGGCAGCGTCACCGCGCGGCTGCCCGGCGGCGAGGCGGTGAAGCTCCTCCCCGAGTACCGCTTCGTCACCTGGAATCCCGCCGAATACGAGGCGTTCCGCGCGGCGGCGGCGCCCGGCGCGGTGGCGCTGGACGTGGGCGCCAACGTGGGCGCCTACACGCTGCTGCTGGGCGGCTGGGTGCGCCCGGGCGGCCGCGTGTTCGCCTTCGAGCCCGCGCCCGAGGCGTTCGGCGGGCTGGCGCGGCACGTGGCGCTGAACGGGCTGGGCGACGTGGTGACGCCGGTGCGCGCCGCCGCCGCCGCGTCCACCGGCACGGCCACGCTGGCGGGGGACGGCCTGAGCGGCGCCAACCGGCTGGACGCGTCCGCCGCCGGCGAGCGGGTGGAGACGGTGACGATCGACGACTTCTGCCGGCGCGAGAACGTCGTGCCCACCTTCATCAAGATCGACGTCGAAGGCGCCGAGCTCGACGTCCTCCGCGGCGCGCGCGAGACGATCAGCCGCGGCGGCGAGGGGCTGGCGGTGTTCGTGGAGATGCACCCCACCCTCTGGAGCGAGATGGGGATCACCGCCGCCGACCTGCGGGCCGAGTTGGAGACGCAGGGCCTGCGCGCCGTCCCGCTGCGCGTCGGCGTGGCCGATCCGTGGACGCTGGAGGGCGAATGCCTGCGACTGGTCCGGACCTGACCACCGACCTGGAGATGCGCCGCACCCTGCGCCAGTCCGGCGGCGCGGAGGGAAACGGCCCCGGCCGCGGCGGCGAGCGGGCGGAGACGCCGCTGATCGCGGCGCTCGGCGCGGCGCTCCTCTTTCCGCTGTTCCTGCATCTGTTCCAGAGCAGCGGCGCGTGGATGATCGCCGATGGGTGGGCCGGGGTGGTGGTGAACCTCGCGACGCCGCTGGTCTACCTCCTCCCCTTCGCGTTCGTGCGCCGGCCGTGGCGCGCGTGGCGCGCTTCCACGCGCCGTGCCGCGCTGGTGGGGCTGGCCGTGTACGCCGTCGCCTGGGGCGTGCCGCGCGCCGTGCTCGCCGCCGCGCACGCGGTGCCGATGCTGCGCGACGTGGCGCTGTCGCGCCGGGCGACGCGGGCGGCGCGGGCGGCGATGCGCGAGCGCCCCACGGCCGCCGCGCTCCGCGCCGCGGAGCGCGGCGACACCAGCTTCCTGGCGGTGGCGGGGACGGGCTACGGCGGCGCGGTGCCGGGGATCCTCAACACCTGCGTGATCGCCCGCGCGACGCCGCGGGTGATCGTGGGCACCGGCGTTGCGCCCGACGCGCCCACCCAGGGCGTCTTCCAGCGCCGCGCCGAGGAGTTCGCGATGCGCTACAACCGCGTGATGGCCACGCAGATGGGGATCGCGCCCGAAGAGCTGGACACCGAGGCCGGCTGCAGCCCCGCGGGGCACCACGAGCCCTGGCCCCCCGACGCCCGCATCGGAGGCCCGTGAGCCCGCCGGCCGAGCGGCGGACGCGGGCGGCGGGCTGAAGCCGATGCGCATCCTCTTCGTGAACGACGGGATCGGCGACGCGGGCGGGGTGCAGACGTACCTGGCCGCGGTGATGCCGGCGCTGGCCGCGCGCGGGCACCCCGTCGCCCTCCTCCACCTGGACCCCCTGCGCGGCGGCGAGGGGACGCCGGCGCCCCCGGGCGCGCCCCACTTCTGCATCGCCGAGCGGGGGATGGACGCGGCGCTGGCCGAGGCGCGGGCGTGGCGGCCGGACGTGGTCTTTTCGCACAACCTGCGGCCGCTGGAGGTGGAGCGGGCGCTGCTGGACGGCGGGCCGGTGGTGAAGATGATGCACGGCTACTTCGGCACCTGCATCGGCGGGCAGAAGGCGCACCTCTTCCCGCGCGCCGAGCCGTGCGGGCGGCGCTTCGGGCCGGCGTGCCTGGCGCTGTACGTGCCCCGCCGCAACGGTCCGCTGCGCCTGCCGTACATCGCCGAGCAATGGCGCTGGGCCAACGAGCAGAACGCCCTCTTCACCCGCTACGCCGCCGTGGTCACCGCCAGCGGCCACATGCGCCGCGAGTACGTCGGCAACGGCGTCCCCGCGGAGCGCGCGCACGCCCTCCCGCTCTTCTCCACCCTCGCGCCCGCGGAACGGCCCGCGCCGCCACCCGAGACCTTCCGCATCCTCTTCCTGGGCCGGATGACGCGGCTGAAGGGCGGCGACGCGCTGATCCGCGCCGTGGCCCTCGCCTCCCGTGCCGCGGGGCGCGCGCTGCCGGTGGTGATGAGCGGCGACGGCCCCCAACGCGGCGAGTGGGAGGCGCTGGCGCGGTCGCTGGGCGTGGCCGCCGAGTTCCCCGGCTGGGTGGACGCGGGCGAACGCCTGCGCCTGATCCGCGCCGCCTCGGTGCTCGCGGTCCCCAGCGTGTGGCCCGAGCCGTTCGGGCTGGTGGGGCTGGAGGCCGGCTCGCAGGGCGTCCCCGCCATCGCCTTCGACGTGGGCGGGATCGGCGAGTGGCTGGCGGACGGCGAGAACGGCCGCCTGGTCCCCGGCCGTCCGCCGCGCGCCCGGGCGCTGGCCGCCGCGCTCGCCTGGGCCGCCACGCACCCCGCCGAGCTCGCCGCCCTGCGCCCCCGCGCCCTCGCCGCCGCCCGCCGCATGTCGCTGGACGCCCACGTCGCGCGCCTGGAGCAGGTGCTGGCGGATGCGGTGCCATCCCCCGCCGCCGGGACCGCGGGATGAGCGCGCGGACGTGTGGTGGCGCGCGGTCGGCGAGGCACCCCGGCGTTGCTGCCGCGGCCTCGGCCGCCGTCGTGCGAGGCGGCCGATGAGCACGCGCGGCGAGGGAGAGCGGGCGGGGGCGCCTCGGGTCTGGCACGTGCTGACCGGCGAATACCCGCCCGGCGGCGGCGGGGTGGGCGAATACACCGAGCTGCTGGCGCACGCGCTGGCCGCCGAGGGGGCGCGGGTGCACGTGTGGGCGCCGGCCCAGGCCAGCAGCGCGCGGCGGGTGGAGGTCCATCCCGTGGACTCGTTCCACGGCGCGGGGCTGCGGCGTCTGGACGAGGAGCTGGACCACTTTCCCGCGCCGCGTACCCTGCTGGTGCAGTACGCGCCGCAGGCGTTCGGGCGGCGGGGGATGAACGTCGCGTTCTGCCGCTGGGTGCGCTCGCGCGCGAGGCGGGGCGACCAGGTGCGGGTGATGTTCCACGAGCCGTACGTGCAGTGGAGCCTGGAGCGCCCGCAGCGCAACGTCCTGGCCGCCGCCACGCGGATGATGGCGGGGCTGCTGCTCGCCGCGGCGTCGGTCGCCTACGTCTCCACTCCCGCGTGGGAGCGGCTGCTGCGGCCGCTGGCGCCGCGCGCGCTGGGGCCCATGGCCTGGCTCCCCATCCCCTCCACCGTGCCCCCCGTGGACGACCCCGAGGGCGTCGCGGTGCTGCGCGCCCGGCTCGGCGCCAACCGCCCGGGCGTGCACGTGGTCGGCCACTTCGGCACCTACGGCGGGATGATCGCGCCGCTCCTGGAGCCCGCCCTGCTGGCCGTGCTCGCGCCGCCCTCCACGTCCGTGGCGCTCCTGCTGGGCGACGGGGGCCCGGCGTTCGCGGAACGGCTGGTGCAGGGGAACCCGTGGCTGAAGGGGCGCGTGTCGGCGCCCGGGCGGCTGGAGCGCCGCGCGCTCTCGGCGCACCTGCAGGCTTGCGACGTGGCGGTGCAGCCGTACCCCGACGGCGTCAGCGCGCGGCGCACCACGGCGATGGCGGCGCTGGCCAACGGCGTGCCGATGGTGAGCAACGCGGGGGCGTTCACCGAGCCGCAGTGGTCCGCCGCCGGCATCCCCCTGGCCGCCGTCCCCGACGCCGCCGCGCTCGCCGCCGCCGTGCTCGACCTGCTGGACGACGCGCCGCGCCGGCACCGCCTGGCCGCGGACGAATGCGACTTCTACCTGCGCGAGTTCTCGATGGGCCGCACCCTGCGCACGCTGCTGGGCGAATGATCATCCCGCGCACCTCCACCCGCGGCGGGGCGGCCGGGTGAAGATCCTGCTGGTGGGCGACTATCCCGACGACCCGCGCCTGGGCTCGGGGAAGGTGTACCACAAGCTGCGCGAGGAATTCCGCCGGCTGGGCCACGCCTGCGACGTGCTCCTTGCGCCCGGGCTGGGCGAGCGTCCCCGCGTCGCGCGGCTGCGCTGGCTGGTGGGGCCCGTGCTCGCCGAGCGCGCCATCGCCCGTGCGTTCCGCCGCAACGGAGCGTACGACGTGGTCGACGTGGCCAGCGCCGAGGGGGCGATGATCGGCCTGCGGCGGAAGCTGCGGGGCCGTGGCGGGGTGGCGCTGGTGAGCCGCTCGCACGGACTGGAGCACCTCAACTTCCGCCGCATGGTGGAGGACCACGAGTGGGGGCTGGTGGCCAAGCCGTGGCACCGGCGGATCTGGTACCCGGCGGCGCGGATGAGCCAGGTGGCGCTCGCCGCGCGGCTGGCCGACCGGCTGATCGTGCTGAACGCGGGCGACCGGGACTTCGCGGTGGGGCGCGGCTGGAAGCCGGCGGAGCGCGTGGACGTGATCCCCCACGGCGTTTCGCGGCGCTTCCTGGACCAGGCGCCGCCGCCGGACGCGCCGCGCGGGCGCGGCATCCTCTTCTGCGGCAGCTGGGACACGGTGAAGGGCGTGGATTACCTGGTGGACGCGATGGACCTGCTGTCCCACCTCTCCGAGCCGCCGCGGCTCACCGTGCTCGGCCCCGGGCTCCCCGAAGCGGCCGTGCTGGCCGCCTTCCCCGCCCCCGTCCGCCGCCTGGTGACCGTGGTGCCGCGCGCGGACGAGGAGACCGTGATGCGGCACTACCGCGAGCACGACCTGCTGGTGATGCCCAGCACCTACGAGGGGTTCGGGATGGTGACGGTGGAGGCGATGAGCCAGCGGCTCCCCGTGGTGGCGACCACGGTGGGGGGCGCGCCGGCGCTGCTGGCCGAGGGGCGCGGCATCCTGGTCCCGCCGCGCCAGCCCGAGGCGATCGCCGCCGCCGTCCGCCGCCTGCTGGACGACGCGCCGCTGCGCCGCCGCCTGGGCGAGGCCGGCCACGCCCACGTCCGCGCCATGAGCTGGACCGCCACCGCCGAGCGGACCATCGCCTGCTACCAGGCGGCGCTGGAGGCGCGCCGGTGAGCCTGCGCCGGGCGGTCCTCGACGCCGCGCGCCGGCGCTTTCCCGCGGCGTACGAGCGCACGCGGCGCATGGCCGCCATCCCCCGCGGCGTGGCCGCCTGGTACGCGCACCGCCTGCGCCACGGCGGCCGCGAAGAGCCGTACGACGAACGGTTCTGGGACTATCACGCCGGCGGCGACTGGCCCGGCTTCGCGCGGGTGCTGCTCCGGCACGCCCCCGCCCGCTCGGTGCTCGACGTGGGGTGCGGCGACGGCAAGCTGCTGGCGGCGATCGCCGGCGTGGCGCCCGGGACGCGCGTGCTGGGGATCGACGGCTCGCCCACGGCGCTGGGGGTGGCGCGGAAGCGTGGCGTGGAGACGCGCGCGCTCGACCTGGCCGCCGTCGGCCGCCGCGGCGTGGAGCGCGTCGCGCAGGAGATCGGGAGCTTCGACCTGGCGGTGTCGCTCGAGACGGTGGAGCACTTCCCACCCTGGCACAGCGGCAAGCTGCTGCGGCTGGCGGCGGTCGCGCCGGCCGTGGTCTTCTCGGCGGCGCAGCCCGACCAGGGCGGCACCCTGCACGTGAACGAGCGGCCGGTGGAATACTGGGTGCGGCGCTTCCGGCGGATCGGGTACGATCTTTCCCCGGCCAACGACGCCTTCCGCGGCGAGGTGCGCGCGCTGGACCTGCCGCCCTGGTACGCGGCCAACGTCAACCTGTTCGTCCGCCGCACGTGACCCTTCCCGACCTGCCGCTGCCGCCGCCCTCGCTCACCGTGGGGATCGCGACCCGGAACCGCCCCGAGGCGCTGGTGCGCTGCCTGCGCTCGCTGCGGCTGCTGGAGGGGCTGCTGGCCGAGGCGATCGTGGTGGACGACGGGAGCGAGCCGCCGGTGGAGGGCGCCGCCCTGGCCGCGCTCGCCGCCGACCTGCCGCCCCACGCGCGCTTCATCCGCAACGACGCCAGCCTGAACCTGGCGGCGTGCCGCAACCGCATCGCCCGCGAGGCGCGGACCCCCTGGGTGCTGAACCTGGACGACGACGCCTTCATCGTCACCCGCGCGGCGGTGGAGGCGGCGGTGGAGGTGCTGGAGAGCGACGCCACGGTGGCGGCCGTGGCCTTCGCCCAGTGCGACGCCGAGGGGACGCCGTACGACCCCGCCGCGCAGCCGCTGCCGGTGGACTATCCGGCGTACGCGCCCACCTTCATCGGCTACGCGCACCTGCTGCGGCGCGACGCCTTCCTGGCGGTGGGCGGGTTCCGCGAGCGGCTGGGGATCAACGGCGAGGAGAAGGAGCTGTGCCTGCGCCTGCTGGACCGCGGCTGGCGCGTGGTGTACCTCCCCGGCGCGCGCATCGGCCACGTGGCCGACCAGGGCGGGCGCGACCCGCGCCGCTACCTGCACCAGACCGTGCGCAACACCACCCTCAGCTCGCTCTACGACGAGCCGTTCCCGCTGGTGCTGGCCGGCTCGGCGCTGCGGCTGTACAGCTACTTCCACATGCGCCGCGGCTGGAAGATCCAGGACCCGGGCGGCCTGGGCACCATCGTGCGGGGGATCGCGCGCGACCTGCCGCAGGTGCTGCGCGAGCGCCGCCCGGTGCGGTGGAGCACCATCCGCCGCTGGCGCGCGATGACCCGCGCCCTGGACCCCGAGCCCTACCCCGGCGCCGCGACCGACCCCACCACCCCGGCGGAGCCGCCGGCGTGAAGCGCCTGCTCACCCTCGGCCACAGCTACGTGGTGGCGGCCAACCGGCGGCTGGCGCACGAGATGGCCGTGGCCGGCGCGGGCGAGTGGGAGGTGACCGCCGCCGCCCCCGAGCGCTTCCCCGGCGACCTGCGCGACGTCGAGCTCGAGCCGATCGCGGGCGAGGCGTGCCGCGTGGTCCCCGTCCCCGTCCACTGGGCGCGGAGGCCGCACCTGATGCGCTACGGGCGGCGGCTGAAGGAACTGCTCCGCGGCGAGCGGTGGGACGTGATCCACTGCTGGCAGGAGCCGTTCGTCCTTGCCGCCGCCGACGTGGCGCGCTGGGCGCAACGGGACGCCGCGCTGGTCTACGCCACCTTCCAGAACCTCCCCAAGCGCTATCCGCCGCCGTTCTCCTGGTTCGAGCGCGCGTCGATGAAGCGCGCGGACGGGTGGATCGCCTTCGGCCACACGGTCCAGGAGACGCTGGCCGAACGCCCCGGCTACCGTGACCGCCCGCACGCCGTGATCGCGCCGGGCGTGGACACGGAGCGCTTCCGCCCGGACCCCGAGGCGCGCCGCCGCATCCGCCGCGAGCTGGGTTGGGAGGACGAGGGCGCCCCCGTGATCGGCTACCTGGGCCGCTTCGTGGAGCCGAAGGGGCTGCGGGTGCTGACGGCGGCGCTCGGCCGGACGGAGCGGGGCTGGCGCGCGCTGTTCGTGGGCGGCGGCCCCGAGCGCGAGATGCTGGAGGCGTGGGCCGGCGGGTTCCGCGGCCGCGTCCGCGTCGCCGGCGGGGTGGCGCACGACCAGGTGCCGGCGTACCTGGCGGCGATGGACGTGCTGGTGGCGCCCAGCCTCACCACGCCGCGCTGGCGCGAGCAGTTCGGGCGGATGCTGATCGAGGCGATGGCGTGCGGCGTGCCGGTGGTGGGGAGCGGCAGCGGCGAGATCCCGCACGTGATCGGCGGCGCCGGCATCGTCGTCCCCGAAGGCGACCCCGGCGCGCTGGCGCGGGTGCTGGACGAGCTGATCGCCGATCCCGGGCGCCGCGCGGACTTCTCCCGCCGCGGCCAGGAGCGCGTCCACGCCGAGTTCGCGCTCCCCACCGTCGCCCGCCGCCACCTCGCCTTCTTCGACGAGGTGCTGGCGGCGAAGCGCCGGTAGCGGAGACACGCATGATCGCGCAATCTGGTTTCGAGCCGATCCCCAGGGCTCGTCATCCTAAGCGCGACCACGCCTGCGCCGCCGCCGCCGCGATGGCCGCAGCGCGAAGGATCTGTGACCGACGGTGCGCCATCGCCAGCTTTTTCGCGCCGACTGGCCACAGATCCTTCGGCCATCCGGCTGGAGATCCTGGCGCGGCGGCTGGTGCCGCGCGAGCGGCTCAGCGTGGTCCCCCTCCCCGTGCACCCCGACTGCAGCACAAGCAGAAGTCGGCGCCGGGCCTCACGTCCAGATACAACGTGACGCAACTGGTCTACTACGAGCAGGCCGGGCACCCGCAGGTGGCGATCGCGCGTGAGAAGGAACTGAAGTGGCGGCGGGCGCGGAAGGTCGCGCCGGTATCCGAGGCAAACCCGACCTGGCGCGAGGATGCAGGGTTCTTTACGTCGATCCGATTACGCGGGCCGGACGGAGATCCTCGTGGCGAGAAACCGGCGGTAGCTTTGCCTCGGTGATAGATCCTTCGCGCTACGGCCTTCGGTGCTGCCGCGATGCCGCGTGGTCGCGCTCTGGATGACGAGCCCAGGGCCACTGTGTGGAAACTCAGGACGGGTGTGGTCATACCGTGATGACGGTCTCGATTAAATTGCGCGCCGCCTTCGCCGCCGCATGAGCGACGACCTCCGCCTGCGCGAGGGCGCCTACGCGCGGCGCCAGCTGTTCGGCGGGTTCAGGCTGCTGCGCTGGAGCCATGGGTCGCGCTTCCGGGTGGCGCGCGAGCTGGTGGCGCCGCACGCCGGCCGCCGGCTGCTGGACTACGGCTGCGGAGACGGCACCTTCCTCTCCATGGTGCGCGACCTCTTCCCCGACGCCGTGGGCGCCGAGGTGGACGCCGCCCTTGCGCGCGAGGCCGCCGCGCGCTTCGCCGGCGAGCCCGGGCTGCGCTTCGTCCATACCGCCGCGCTGGGCGGGGAGGAGGACGCGGGCTTCGGCGTGGCCGTCTGCATGGAGGTGCTGGAGCACTGCACCCCCGACGCGGCCGACCGCGTGCTCGCGGACCTCCGCCGGCTGGTGGCGAAGGACGGCACGGTGGTCGTGAGCGTGCCCGTGGAGACCGGCCCGGCGCTGGTGGGGAAGCAGCTCTACCGCGCGCTCGCCGCCCGGCGCGGGCTGGAAGGGTACCGGGAACGCGAGACGTACACGCCGGCCGAGCTGGCCAGGATGCTGGTGGCGGGCGGCGGCACCTCGATCAAGCGCCCGGTCTACCACTCGCGCTTTCCGTCGGGCGAAGCCAACGTGTACCACGGCCACAAGGGCTTCAACTGGCGCGCGCTGCGCCGGCGGCTCGCGGCCGACTTCATCATCCGCGAAACGCGCTTTTCGCCGGTCCCGCTGCTGGGGCCGCTGCTCAACAGCCAGGCATGGTTCGTACTGTCGCCGAGATAGAAGCCGAGGAACGCTCCAGCGGCGGCCTGAGCTACGCGCCCAGGCCCAAGCGCGTAGGCGTCGTGGCCGACTACCTGGAAGAGCGCTGGCCCAGCATGGACCTGGCCGCCGAGCTCACCTCGCTGGCGGTCGCGCGCCACGCCGAGGGCGCCTTCCACCCCGCCATCCTGCGACCCAGGCTCGCGCGCGTGCTCCGCGGCCGCCTGTCGCTGGGGGAGCACGGGGCCCGGAACTTCGACCGCTACCTGGGCCGCTACCTTTCCTATCCGCGCTGGCTCAAGCCGCGCGCGCGCGGCTTCGACCTCTTCCACGTGATCGACCAGAGCTACGCGCACCTGGTCAACGTGCTGCCGGCGGGGCGCGCCGTGGTCACCTGCCACGACCTGGACGCCTTCCGCTCGCTGATCGGCGAAGAGCGCGAGACGCGGCCGTTCTGGTTCCGGCAGACGATGAAGCGGATCCTGAAGGGGTTCCAGGCCGCGGCCCACGTGATCTGCGACAGCGACGCGATCCGGCTGGAGATCCTGGCGCGGCGGCTGGTGCCGCGCGAGCGGCTCAGCGTGGTCCCCCTCCCCGTGCACCCCGACTTCGGCCCGCACCCCGGCGGCGAGGCCGACGACCAGGCCGCGAAGCTGCTGGGCCGCCGCGACCCCGCCGACGCCGACCTGCTGCACGTGGGCGCCAACGTGCCGCGCAAGAACATCCCGTTCCTGCTGGAGGTGTTCGCGGCCGTGCGCCGGCGCCATCCCCGCGCGCGGCTGGTGCGCGTGGGCGGCGGGCTGACGGACGACCAGCGCGGGACCGCCGAGCGGCTGGGGGTGGGCGACGCCATCGTCACCCTGCCGCACCTGGATCGGCCGGTCCTCGCCGCCGTATACCGCCACGCCAGCGCGCTGCTGCTGCCCTCGGAGCGCGAGGGCTTCGGCTGGCCGGTGCTCGAGGCGATGGCGTGCGGCACCCCCGTCGTCGCCTCGGCCGCGCTCCCCACCGTGCGCGAGATCGGCGGCGAGGCGATCGATTACGCGCCCGCGGATGACGTGCAGGGGTGGATCGAAGCCGTGGACCGCCTCCTCCAGGACCGCGCCGACCGCCGCGAATGGAACGGCCGCCGCGCCGCCGCCCTCGAGCGCGCCCAGGCCTTCTCGCTCGAGTCGTACGCGGCCGGCATCCTCCCCGTCTACCGCCACGTGCTGGGGATGAAGGCGTGATGCCCACCTGGCGCCACTGCGCAAAATCGAGGGAACGACAACCTCCGAGCGACAGGCCGCTGCTCGCTCGGACCCTCCTCCCGCAGTCCGCTAAGGCGGACTTCCCGACCTTCCAGCGGCGGGTTTCAACCCGCCGTGGTGCCGGTGCCGCCGCCATCCCCACAATGGCCGGATGGCCCGGATCGGCGGCCCGCGGTCCGCGGAGCCGCCCGTGAGCCGACGTCTGAAAGTCCTTCACGTCGGCAAGTTCTACCCGCCGCACCCCGGCGGGATGGAGTCGCACCTGGAGCTGCTCTGCCGCCTTACGAAGGACAAAGTGGACTTGAGCGTGGTCGTCAGCGCCGACGACGCGCGGACGGTGCACGAGACCATCGGCGGCGTCCCCGTCACCCGCGTCGGCACGCGGCTCACGGTGGCCTCGGCGTCGTTCAACCCCGGGATGGCGAGGGCGATCCGCCGCGCGAACGCCGACGTGGTGCACTTCCATCACCCCAACCCCACCGGCGCGCTCTCGTACTTCGCGTCGCGGGCCCGGGGCCGGCTGGTCGTCACCTACCACAGCGACATCGTGCGCCAGAAGGTGCTGGGCCCGCTGGTGTCGCCGCTCACGCACGCGCTGCTGCGGCGCGCGGATGCCATCATCGCCAGCTCGCCGCAGTACGCCGCCTCGTCGCCGGTGCTGCGGAAGCACGCCCGGCGCGTCCACGTCCTCCCCTTCGGCATCGACACGGCGGAGTTCGGGCAGGTCGATCCGGCGGAAGTCGAACGCATTCGCGCCGCGAACGGGCCGCGCATCGTTTTCGCCGCGGGAAGGCTGGTCTACTACAAGGGCTTCGACGTGCTGGTCCGCGCGATGCGGGCGGTGGAGGCGCGGCTGCTGATCGCCGGCGGCGGGCCGCTGCGCGACGAGCTGCGGGCGCTGGCCGTCCAGACCGGCGTGCAGGACCGGGTGACGCTGCTGGGCGCCGTCCCCGACCTGCGGCCGTACTACCACGCGGCCGACGTCTTCGCGCTCCCGGCGGTGGCGCGCAGCGAGGCGTTCGGGATCGTGCAGATGGAGGCGATGGCGTGCGGGGTGCCCGTGGTGAACACGTCGCTGGACACCGGTGTACCGTTCGTGTCGCCCCACGGCGAGACCGGCCTCACCGTGCCCCCCGGCGACGTGCGCGCGCTGGCCGCCGCGTTGAACACGCTGCTGGACGATCCGGGGCTGCGCCGGCGGATGGGCGAGGCGGGCCGGCGCCGCGTAGAGGGCGAGCTGAGCGCCGGGACCATGGCCGCGCGGACGCTGGCGCTGTATCGTGAGGTGGCTGGCCTCTCTTCCTGAAGCAATCCCCCGAACAGAGACGGATGACCGACACTGCCGACGCTCCCGGCGCCACCCAGGCGCACCCGGAGCGTGAGCTTTCGCCCGAATTCTGGCGCACGCGCCGGGTGCTGGTGACCGGGGGAAGCGGCTTCCTGGGCTCGCACGTCGTCGACCGCCTGCACCAACTGGGCGCCGCCGAGGTGTTCGTCCCCCGCCGCCGCGACTACGACCTGACGCAGCCCGACGCCGTGCGGCGGGTGATGGACGAGGCGCGCCCCGACCTGGTGATGCACCTGGCGGCCGAGGTGGGCGGCATCGGCGCCAACCGCAGGCACCCGGGGCTCTTCTTCTACAACAACATCATGATGGGGGTGCAGCTGATCGAAGAGGCGCGGCTGCGCGGGGTGGAAA
>DASSME010000499.1:0-10995 GCA_035689035.1 Longimicrobium sp.
GGCGGCGCGGGCGCGGCGGGCGGCCTGGCGTACACCCTTACACGGCCCGCCACCCGGCGGCTGGGCACTGCGGGCGACTACCTGAGCGGCATCATCGCGATGGCGAGCTACGTGGGCTTCGCGCTGGCGGTGATTCCGTACCTCGGCGGCCCGCGGATGCTGGGCGACGTGGCCGGCGTGGTGATCTTCGTGTTCATCTCCGTCCTGTTCGGCACCGTGGTGGGCAAGATGATCCACGACGGCGAGCGGCTGAAGAAGGCGATGGAGTGACCGAGGTGCATCCGCCTGGGATGGATCGGCGCCGCGCTTGCATTCACGCCCGACAGAGCCCCACGCGGCGGGGCGGACCCACACTCCGGAGCGGACGTGATCCCCCTTCGCGACGACAACCCCACCGAGATGCGGCCCGTGGTCACGGTGCTGCTGATCGCGCTGAACCTGGCGTGCTGGCTGTTGCTGCAGGGCGCCGGCGCCGACCCGGACAGGCTGCAGGCGTCGGTCTACAACTTCGGCGCGATCCCGTGCGACCTGACCCACCGCTGTGAGCTCTCGGCGCCGGGGCTGGGGTGGGCGCAGCTGCTCACCAGCATGTTCATGCACGGCGGATGGCAGCACATCCTGGGCAACATGCTGTTCCTGTGGGTGTTCGGGAACAACATCGAAGACTCGATGGGGCACGTCCGCTTCATCCTCTTCTACCTGATCTGCGGGATCGCGGCGGGGCTGGCGCACGTGTTCCTCTCGCCAGGGAGCCAGGTGCCGGCCGTGGGCGCCAGCGGCGCGATCAGCGGGGTGATGGGGGCGTACGTGGTGCTGTACCCGCAGGCGCGCGTGCAGACGTGGATCCCGCCGCTGTTCATCGTGCACATCCGCGCGTGGTTCTTCCTGATCTACTGGTTCTTCATCCAGGTGGTGATGGGGGTGGGGAGCCTGGGCGGGGGCGACAGCGGCGGCGTGGCGGTGTGGGCGCACGTGGGCGGGTTCGTGGCAGGCCTGGCGCTGATCAAGGTGTTCGAGAGCCGCGCCCTGGTGGAAGCGCGCCGGCATCGCGTGCTTCTCTCGCGCCAGCAGGTCGCCCGCGACGAATGGCGGCTGTAAGCCTCTCGGCCGAGTCCCGCACCGGCGGCTGAAGCCGCAGCAACAATGACGAAAAGCCTCGCAAACCCCGCGAGGCTTCACCGGCTCGGCCGCACAATACCTCCCTCCGATCAACGCTCTCCATCGTTCGATCCCATCTTGACCCAATCACGAAAGCAGAGGCACCGCTCACCGGCTCGCGGGCGAGTGCGCATCGCAGCGTGGGCGTTGGGGGTGCTGGTGGCGGCGATGATGCTGCTGCGCGCGGTGCAGGTGCCGGAGCCGGACACGCCCGCCGCGACCCGCACCGCCATCGCGCAGCTGACGCATCTGGAGGACGGGCTCGAGGAGCGCGCCAACGCGATGCAGCGCATCGTCCCCGAAGGGCGCGTCTTCACGCTGGCACTGTACGGGCTCGCGTGGGTGGACATCGGCCGCGAGGCGAAGGACGAGGCGACGCGTGCCCGCGCCCTAGCGCCCAGGCGCGCCGCGCGCTCGCGCTGGCGGATGCACCCGCGTCGAAGGAGGGGTTCGGGCCGGCGAGCGGGCTGCCGTACGGGGTGTTCTACGAGGGATGGGTGGGACATCTGCGCGCCGGCATCCTGCACCTGGCCGGCGGCGCTGCGGGGGACACGGCGTTCCGCGCGAGCTGCGCGCGGCTCGACTCCGCCTTCCGCACCCAGGGGCCGTGGCTGGACAGCTACGACGGTGACGCGTGGCCGGCGGACAACGCGTCGGGCGCGGCCGTGCTCGCCTCGTGCGGAACGCTGCTGGACTCGCGCTACTCCCGCACCGCACAGGAGTGGCTGCGCGCCGCGCTCTCCCGCGCCGACCCCAGGACGGGGCTCATCCCGCACGCGGCCGGCTCGCCGCAGCCGCGCGGCGAGTCGGTGGCGCTGATGGTCCGCTTCATCTACGAGATCGACCCCGCGGCGGCGGCGGCGCAGTACCGCGGCTTCGAGCGAGCGTTCGCCACGCGCTTCGCCGGTGTGCTGCCGGCCGCGCGCGAATACCCCCGCGGCGACCGCGGGGGGAGCGACATCGATTCGGGGCCGGTGGTGCTGGGGGTGAGCGCCCCCGCCTCGGTGGTCGGCGTCGCGGCGGCGCGGATCACGGGCCACTTCGCCGCGGCGGCCGACCTGCGCGCGACGCCCGAGGTGCTGGGGATGCCGATGCAGTGGGGCCGCGGCCGATCGTACCTGTTCGGCAAGATGCCGGTCGGCGAGGCGTTCCTGGCGTGGGCGAGCGTGGTGCGCCCGTGGAACCAGCCAGCGGCCCCGCTCTCCCCCGCGCCATCGCCGTTCGGCGGGTGGCGCTGGAGCTGGATGCTGCTCTGGAGCGCCGTGCTGGTGCTCTCCGCGGCGCGGCTGGCGGTGTGGACCCGCCGCGCACGGAAGGTGGCGGCGGTGTGAGCCGTCAGGGGTGCGGCGGCGCGCCCAGCTTGCGGTGCAGGGCGGCGCGGGCGGCGTAGTAGCCGCACATGCCGTGGACGGCGCCGCCGGGCGGGGTGGACGCGGAGCAGAGGTAGAGCCCGTCCACCGGCGTCGAGTACGGGTTGCGGCGCAGCGCGGGGCGGAAGAAGACCTGCCGCAACGTCATTGCGCCCGCGCTGATGTCGCCGCCCACCAGGTTGGGGTTGTGCCGCTCCAGGTCGGCCGGGCCCATGGTGCTGCGCGCCAGGATGACGTCGCGGAAGCCGGGGGCGAAGCGCTCCACCTGGTCCTCGATCGCGCCGGTCATGTCCACCTCGCTGCCGAACGGCACGTGGCAGTACGCCCAGGCCACGTGCTTCCCCGCCGGCGCGCGCGACGGGTCGAAGAGCGTGGGCTGCACCATCAGCACGAACGGCTTCTGGGGAACGCGGCCCTCCAGCGGCGCCCGCTCCGACGCGGCGATCTCGTCCAGCGTGCCGCCCAGGTGCACCGTGGCGGCGCGGAGGCACTCCGGGTTGCGCCAGGGGATCGGCTCGCTGAGCGCCCAGTCGATCTTGAAGACGCCCGCTCCGTAGCGGAACCGCTCCAGCGCCTTGCGGTAACGCCCGTGCAGCCGGTGCCCCGCCACCCGCAGCACCTGCCTGGGCGTCAGGTCCAGCAGGATCGTCCCGACTCCTTCGAACTCGTCGATGGTCTCCACCGGCGCGCCGGTGACGATCTCGCCGCCCAGCGAGCGCAGGTGCGCCGCCAGCGCGTGCGCGATGCTGCGCGACCCGCCCCGCGCCACCGGCCACCCCACCGCATGCCCCGCGGCCACCAGCGTGATGCCGAAGGCGGCCGTCGGCGAGCGTTCCAGCTGCACCATCGAGTGCGCGGCATTGCCGGCGAAGAGCGCGCGGGCGACTTCGCCTTCAAAGGCGTGGCGGGCGACGGAATACGCGGAGCGCAGCCCGTTCAGGCCGAAGCGGGCCAGCATGATGGGGTGGTCGGGGAACTCCAGCGGCCCCAGCACGTCCTCGGCCAGCACCAGCCAGTGATCGACCCAGCGGCCCAGGAGGCGCTTCCAGGCGCGCGCGTCGGGGCCCAGCGTGGCGCCGGTGTCGTCCATCGAGCGCTCGAGCACGCCCACCGAGCCGCCGTCCTGCGGGTGCGCCAGGCAGGCGGGCGAGTGCACCCACTCCAGCCCGTGCTCCGCCAGCGGCAGCGCTCGGAAGAAGGGGGACGACAGCGCCAGCGGGTGGACGGTGGAGCAGACGTCGTGCAGGAACCCGGGGAGGGTGAGCTCCTCGGTGCGCATCCCCCCGCCGATCGTGTCGGCCGCCTCGCGCACCACCACGCTGCACCCGGCCCGCGCCAGCGCGATCGCCGCCGCCAGCCCGTTCGGCCCCGAGCCCACCACCACCGCGTCCGGCTGCGTCATCTCCATCTCCCGGTGTGCCCTACCAGCATCCGCGCGGCCGCGGCGGGCCCTCTCCCCCCGGCCCCCTCCCCCAAAAAACTGCCTTGGGGGAGGGGGAGAACTACGCGCGGAGCGAAGGGTTCGGCGCGGCGAGCCGTGTGTAGTTACCCGCGCGAGGGCGTGGCACGTCCTGTTCCGCGAGCAGCCTTTCATGCGCACGACGCCGGCGCCCGTGCCGCGCAACGTGACGTCGGGCGCCACATGGCCGGTAGTCCGCGAGGGCGGACTTCGTGTGGTTGTTGTAGTGAATTCATTCGCCCCCGAACCCGCGGATCGCCCGGTCGTTCACCACGCCGGCGAAGGTTGCGCGAGACGGGGGCGGACCGTAGAATCCCACACCGGGTCGGGAAACTGGCCTCCGACGCGGGTGGCGTGCCTCACGGGCACGCCACCCGTTTCGCATAGGCGCCAGATCCGGGCGGAGACGGAAGCGAAGCCGCCGGCGCTCCGGAACGCGGTGGAGCGGGCGGATCATCATTGTCCCAAGCGGAAAAAGACGCCATGGAAGTAACGCGAGAGCTGCTGCACCGGATGCCCAAGGCCGAGCTGCACGTGCACCTGGACGGCTCGCTGCGGCCCGAGACCATGCTGGAGCTGGCCGCCGAGTACGGCAAGAAGATGCCCGCGCACGACCCCGACCACCTGCGCGACTACATGCACGTGAAGGACGCGCGCAACCTGGTGGAGTACCTGGAGCGCTTCTCCATCACCCTGAGCGTGATGCAGACGGCCGACGCGCTGGAGCGCATCGCCTACGAGCTGGCCGAGGACCTGGCGGGCGAGAACGTGCGCTACGCCGAGATCCGCTACTCGCCGATCCTGAACACGCAGGAAGGGCTCCCGCTGACCGAGGCGGTGGACGCGCCGCTGCGCGGGCTGCGCAAGGCGCAGGAGGACTTCGGGATCGAGACGGCGATCATCATCTGCGGGATCCGCAACATGGACCCCGACACCAGCCGCGAGCTGGCCGACCTCACGGTGGCGTACAAGGACCGCGGCGTGGTGGCGTTCGACCTGGCCGGCGCGGAGTACAACTATCCCGCGAAGAAGCACAAGGATGCGTTCTACACCGTGATCAACAAGAACATGGCGGCCACCATCCACGCCGGCGAGGCGTACGGGCCCGAGAGCATCCACCAGGCGCTGCACTACTGCCGCGCCAACCGCATCGGCCACGGCACCCGGCTGTTCGAGGACCCCGACCTGATGCGCTTCATGAACGACTTCCGCATCCCCATCGAGATCTGCCTGACCAGCAACGTGCAGACGAAGGCGGTGGACAGCTTCGAAAGCCACCCGCTGCGGCAGTACTACGACTACGGCCTGGTCCTCTCGCTGAACACCGACAACCGGCTGATGAGCGCCACCACGGTGACCGAGGAGTACTGGCGCGCCCACCAGTACCTGGGCTTCACCTGGGACGAGCTGGTGGACCTGAGCGTGATGAGCTTCAAGAGCAGCTTCATGCACCGCCCGCACAAGTTCGAGATGCTGGCCCAGGTGCAGGCCGAGATCGACGCGCTGGCGGCCGAGGGCGCGGCGGTCTGAACGCGGCCCGGATCCACGGGCGGAGTTGGCGAAGGGCGGATCGCCGGGGGGGAGTTTGCGGGCAGCACGATCGAGCGGTGATGAAAAATGGGCCGGCTCCCGCGCGGGAGCCGGCCCATCGTCGTTGCGTCTGGAGCTCCGCCGCGGTCAGCCCGCGCCGCTGGCGCCGGGGCCGGGGACGCTCTGGCGCACCTCTTCGGGCGGAGCGAGGGTGGAGAGGAACTGGCTGAGCTCGTGGTGCATGCGGCTGGTACTGCCGCGCACCAGGTTGCGCTCGCCCTGCTTCCCCACCCCGATGGTCAGGTCGCCCGCCTCGGTGACGAGCTTGATCCAGGTGTCGCCCGCCTCTTCGGTGAACCCCGCGTACGGCGTGAAGCGCAGCGTGAAGAAGTCGCGCGCACGCTGGATCACCTCTTCGGCGGGGATCTCGGTCAGCACTTCCTGCAGCAGCATCTTGGTCTCCAGCTACCGGTCGCATCAGTCCCCAGATGATCGCGCTGCGGGGCAGACGGTGTGCCATCCACCGCCGCGGACCCGCGGCCCCGGGGAAAAGTACGGAGACACGGAGGCACCGTGCGGTTCTCCGTGTCTCCGTCGATCCGTCATCCCCCGATCAGGCGAGCCGCGGTCCCGTGCGGCCGCCGGCGATCAGCACCGGGCCGCGGTCGGGCGTGCGCACCTGGCCCGGAGGCGGCGCGTCGTAGCCGCGCAGCACCTGGTACGGGGCCTCGTACGGGCCGGGGCGCGCGGTGAAGGTCGGGTCGCGGTCGTCGCGGGGCATGCGTGTCTCCGTGGTGGCAGAGGGGGCGGCGGAGAGCACGCAAGAACGGCGCCCGCCCCCGGGTGGGGACGGGCGCCGGTGGGAATCGCGCAGCAGGCCGCGAGACTACTGGACCACGATCGGGCGGGTGACCGTGATCTCCTGCTGGTCGGGCTCTTTCCATCCACGCACGCGCAGCGTGGCGGCGCCGGGGTTCGCGAACTGGAGCGTGGCCGTGTGCTCGAACATCCGCAGCTCCATGGTGCACACGCCGTTCGGGCCGGGATCGTGGGCCCGGTCGTACACCGTCACCTGCGCTTCGCCGGCCGTGGCCGAGGCCTCGGTGTCACCCTGGGTCACGCAGCCGCCGCCGTAGGTGATCACCCGGACGGTGAACGGCACGCCCGCCTGCACGCTCCCGGGTGCCTCGATGCGCACCGGATCGGCGTGGAACTGGATGGTGCCCAGGCGGCGCGTGGCCTCGCCCCCGCCGGTGGGATCGAGGCGGCAGCCACAGAGAACGGCGAGCAGCGCGAACGAAAGCTTCTTCATCTGCGGGATGGTGCGGGTGCGCGGTGTGGATGGACAGCCGGAGAACGCACGGGCCGCGGCGCGCGTGACAGGGGGAGAGCGCGCGGCCACCCGGTGAACGGCGACGGGCCGGCGCTCCGGGGGAGGAGGGCCGGCCCGTTGTCGGGGGGACCGTGGCGCGGCGGCTCAGTACCCGGCGAGCGGGCGCTCTTCCACCAGCGCGCGGAGCTCCTTCGACGGCTTGAACACCGGCACGGCGCGCGGCGGGACCTCCACCGGGTCGCCGGTGCGCGGGTTGCGCGCCAGGCGGCTCTTGCGCTCGCGCACCTTGAAGGTGCCGAAGCCCCGGATCTCGATGTTCTGGTGCTCGCCCATCGCGTCCTTGATCGCGTTGAGGAACGAGTCCACCACCACCGCGCAGTCGCGCTTGGTCACGCCGGGCCCGATGGTGTCGGCGACCCGTTGGACAAGATCCGCCTTGGTCATTGAAGCTCCTCCTGGGGGGTTCTGGAAGCCTGGGGACTTGCCCCGGTCTGGGTGCGCGAGTGCGCGCGGGTCTGCTTCGGGCCGGGCTCGCGCCGGCACCCTGGCAACGGCGCGGCCCGGAAGGGATGCACCGGCCACTTGGCGCCAACCGTGGAAGAGCGTGTCACGTCGGGTCCGGGCTGCACGTGGGTCGCGGGGCCTGGTGACCGGCGGGCGCGTTCAGGGGGCGAGAGCGTGTAACGAAGTGGCAGACGGTGAGTTATACGGCCGAAGGATAATCCGCGCCGTCTGTTCCGTCAAGCGTCGTCTGCGCGTCGCGTGCACCCCGCCTTGCCATCTCATCCACAAATCGGTCAAAGAGATAGCGCGAGTCGTGCGGGCCCGGGGCGCTCTCGGGATGGTACTGCACCGAAAACACCGGCCGGCGGGTGTGCTCCAGCCCCTCCACGGTGCCGTCGTTCAGGTTGACGTGGGTCACCTGCAGGTCGGGCGCGCCGGGGATCCCCGCCTCGCTGCCGCGTACGGCGAAACCGTGGTTCTGCGCGGTGATCTCCACCAGCCCGTCGCTCAGCCGGCGCACCGGGTGGTTCCCGCCGCGGTGGCCGTACAGCAGCTTGTAGGTCTCGGCGCCGAACGCCCGGGCGATCAGCTGGTGGCCCAGGCAGATGCCAAAAACCGGCGTGTCGTGCTGGGCCAGCTCGCGGATGGTGTCGAGGGCGTGCGGCACCGCCTCGGGGTCGCCGGGGCCGTTGGAGATGAAGAGCCCGTCGGGCCGGCGCGCCAGGATCTCGTCCACCGGGGTGCTGGAGGGGATCACGGTGACCTCGCACCCGCGCTGGGCCAGCAGTTGCAGCGAGTGGCTCTTGACCCCGAAGTCGTACGCCATCACCCGGTAGCGCGTGTCGCCGCTGGCGGGGACCACGTAGCGCTCGTGCGTGGAGACCTCGTCCGCCAGGTCCAGCCCGCACATGTCGGGCTGCTCGCGGATCTGGGCCAGCAGCGCCTCGGCGTCGACGGAGGCGGGGGCGATGGCGCCGCGCATGGCGCCGGCCGAGCGGATGTGGCGGGTGAGCGCGCGCGTGTCCACGCCGGCGATGCCGACCACGCCGTGGCGCCGCAGGTAGCTCTCGAGCGACTCCTGCGCGCGCCAGTTGCTGAACAGCGGCGGCGCCTCGTGGATGACGAAGCCGGCCACCTGCGGGCCGGCGGACTCCTGGTCCTCGGGGTTCGCGCCGTAGTTGCCGATCAACGGGTAGGTCATGGTGACCAGCTGCCCGGTGTACGACGGGTCGGTGAGCACCTCCTGGTACCCGGTCATGGAGGTGTTGAAGACGACCTCGCCGAACGCCGTCCCCGCCGCGCCGTACTGCTCGCCGCGGAAGACCCGTCCATCCTCCAGCATCAGGACCGCGGCCTCGCCCACCCGGATCTCCTCGCGCAACGTTGTACAAGTCCTTGGACGCCGCGGGTTTGCGGGCCGCGTGAAAATATCGCCGCGACGTATTCTGTCAACGGCGCGGCTGGCGGGGGTTGGTGTGTCGGTTAGATTTGCGCGCGCTGCGGCGGACTTAACAGGTGCGCCAGTGCGTGAACTGCACGGGTGCGTGAACCGCACGGGTGCGTGAACCGCACGGGTGCGTGCACTGCACGGGTGCGTGAACCGCACGGGTGCGTTCCCGCCCATCCGCGAACCGAGGCACTGGCGCACCAGCGCACCTGTTCCCACGCACTCACGCACCCGTTGCAGTTCACGCACTCACGCACCCGTGCAGTTCACGCACTCCCGCACCCGTTGCAGTTGCTCCTTGCAGTTGCTCCTTCGCACTCCGAAACGAATGCCCGACCTTCCGCTCGTCTTCGTCTACGCCGACGAGAGCTGCCTGGGGAACCAGTTCAAGAACAAGGCGCGGCCCGGCGGGGCGGCCGGGCTGGTGGAGTTCTGGCACCCCGACAAGGGGTGGATCCGCCGCGACTTCTGGGTCAGCGAGCCCGACACCACCAACAACCGCATGGCCATCCGCAGCGCGCTGGTGCCGCTGGCCGCGCTCAAGGGCCCGTCGCGCGTGGTCTTCACCACCGACAGCCGCTACCTGGTCGACGCGATGACGGAGTGGGTGCACGGGTGGGCCGCGCGCGGGTGGCAGCGCAAGACGGGCGCGATCGAGAACCTGGAGCTGTGGAAGGGGCTGCTCCCCGTGGCCAGCCGCCACCAGCTCCAGTGGCGCTGGGTGAAGGGCCACGCGGGCCATCCGCAGAACGAGTACGCCAACTTCCGCGCCATCCAGGCCGCGTCGAAGCAGCTCGACAGCGGCGGCCTGGTCCCCAGCAAGTTCGAGGAGTGGATCCACGACGAGCAGGAGAAGGAGCGCTACCTCGACTTCTTCCCCATGCCCCCGGAGCGGTTCACGTTCAAGGCGGCGAGGGCGCTGCCGCGGGGGTAGAGTCCGCACCTGTCCGGCCTCTTCGTCCCAACCTTTCCGGCGGAGTCCGGACCGCACCCCGGGTTGAAACCCGAGGCAACAACGGCCCAAAGTCCGCCTTCGCGGACTCCCACGCGGAGATCCGCTCGTTGGGACGGGGGACCTGCGCGGCCGCGGGCAGCCTCCCTCTCCGGGTTCGCGCGGCTATCGGTGCAGCTCGTACAGCGTTCCGTCGGAGGTGATCAGGAGGAAAGCCCCGTCCCTCCACACCACCCGCTCGCCGTCGGCCACGAGCCCGAAGTCCCACACGAGCCCGCCGGGAACGTCGAGGAAGCGCACGATCGGCGCGTCCCATGCTTCGCCTTCGGGCGTGCGGTACATCAACTCGCCGTTCGGGGCGAGCGTCTCCACCATTCCGCGGCGGTGGCCGGTCAGCGGCTCCGGGCGCCGGTACACGTAATAGGTGCCCTGACGGGACCAGGAGACGTTCTGTCGATGGCTCGCCCAGGCGACCCAGCCGCCGCTCACGTCGTATCCGCGTCCATACGTCCGGGCGAACCCCACCCACGGGTTGTAGCTGAGCAACTCCTGCGTGGCGGTGCCGCCGTCGCCGCTGACCAGCCGGAACCACTCGTTGCCCATGATGCGTTCGGCCGCGGCCACGTGCACCCCGTCGGTGACGACGTCCTCGTTCATATTGGAGAACGCGAACGACGTGACCTGCCCGTCACGGTACCGCTGCATCCTCCTGCGGCCCGAGTCCTCGTTCCAGATCACGTCGCCGTTGGGGCCGACGGCAAGTACGGCACCGGCCCCCGGAAGGGTGATGGTGGCACCCGCGGCAAGGTCGCGGCGGTAGCGGCCCGCCGCGGTGCCCCACGCCACCCACTCGCCGCTGAGCCGCACCCCCGCCCACAGGTCCACCTGGCCCAGACTGGCGAGCGTTCCGTTGCGCCACTCGAACAGCTCGCCGGCCGGCCCGCCCGCCGGAACGGCGAACAGCGCTCCGGCCGAATACAGGTGGCCCAGCGTCGGGACGGCGGTCAACCCGGTGGCGATGGTCTCGTCGGTGCCAGCCGGCAGGTGACGCACCCTGACCGCGCGCACGCCGGCGCTGTCCACCCACAGCACACGCCCAGGCGTGGCATCCAGGATCCGCCCCGGCACCTGGGTCAGCAGCACGCGGGTGCCGTGGGCCATGGCATCGGCCCTCAGCGTGACCTGCAGGTTTCCCAGCGTGGCTCTCAACGTCTGTGGTCCCGCGGGGCCCAGGGTCCAGCG
>DASSME010000500.1:0-14039 GCA_035689035.1 Longimicrobium sp.
CAACGACCACACGAAGTCCGCCTGCGCGGACTACCGGCGGCGGAGCAGACGCGGCTCCGGTGCGCGGAACCAGGTTCGAATCGAACTCGCCGCTGGCCCGCGGTTCTCCGCGTCACCTCTCCCCTCCCCCCGCGCAGCGGGGGGAGGGGCCGGGGGAGGGGGGCCGCCGCGGCCGCGCGGATGCCCGCCGCTCCGCGCCGTCGTCCGCCGGCACTCAGCACTCAGCACTCAGCACCGCGGTTCACTCCCGCCGCGCGTACGCCTGCAGGTGCAGCGACAGCGGGCTCTCCACGCCGCGGGGGAGGGCGCGGCCCATCCGCCACACGGCCAGCCGCAGCGCGCGCGACAGGGCGCCCTTCGCCCCGGGCTGCGGCACCAGCTCGGGGGCGGCGATCTCCACCTGTACATCGGTGAAGCCGGCGCGCTGCAGGGCCAGCGCCAGCGAGCGCACCCCGAAGTGGCTCACGTGCACCAGGTTGTCGGCCACGGTGGCGCGGTAGCCCCGACGCAGGCGGGCGCGCAGCTCTTCCTTCTCCAGCTGCACCCGCCCGTGCGGCACCTTCACCGCGATCCACCCGCCGGGCTCCAGCACCCCGCGCGCCGCCTCCAGCGCCCGCACCGGGTCGGGGATGTGCTCCAGCACGTCGATCAGCGTCACCGCGCTCCAGCGGCGGCCGGTGGACGAGAGCGCGCGGGCGTCCATCCGGTGCACCGGGAGCCCGGTCGCCCGCGCCGCGTACGCCGCGGTGGAGGGGTTCAGCTCCACCCCCTCGGCCGCCCAGCCGCGCGACCGCGCCACGTGCATCAGCCGGCCCACATGGGCGCCCAGGTCCAGCAGCGTACGGGGGCGCGGACCGGGGAGCCGCTCCTCGAGCCCGCCCAGGACGGCGCGGAAGATCAGGTCCTTGTACCCCGAGGTGAACTCCGTCTCCATCCACTCGGCCGACCAGCGCTGGTCGTACATCCGCCCGAAGTAGTCCGGCAGCGCCGGCAGCGCTTCGGGCTGCCCGAAGCCGCACGCCGCGCAGCGCACCAGCTGGACGGTGGCCCCGCTGTAGCGGGCCAGCTCCGGGTCCTGCCGCGTGTATTCGCTCAGCTCGAACACCGCGGTGTGCACCGGGGCCAGCGCAGCGCCGCCGCACACCCAGCACCGCTGCACCGGGGTGAAGCCCGCGTGGGGCGCGTGGGCCGGGGGCCGCTCGGGGCCGGGTTCCGCCAGGGTCATAAGCGCAGGGAAGCTACAGGCCGCTCTCCACGATGTCCACGATGCGCGCCGCCATCTGATCCCACGTCCACGCGCGCAGCACGGCCGCAAGCTCCAGCGCGGCGGCGCGGTGCGCGTCCACCCCCGCGCGCCACGCCCGCAGCCTGGCCGCGAGCTCGTCCGCGTCGTCGGGGTCGGCCAGCAGCAGCGCGTCCAGCGGCGGGGCGATGCGCTCGGCCACGCCCGCCGCGCGGCTCACGACCGCGGGCAGCCCGCAGCAGACCGCCTCCTGCACCGCCAGCCCGTACGCCTCGTAGCGGGTGGGCGCCACCAGCGCGTCGGCGGCGAACAGCACCCGCCGCACGTCGGGCCGAAAGCCGAGCAGGCGCACGCGCCGCTCCAGCCCCGCCGCGGCCGCGCGGCGCTTCCACTCGTCCACCTCGCCGCCCGCGCCGGCCACCAGCAGCGCCGCGTCCCACGCTGCGTCCGCCGCGAGGAGGGAGAAGGCGCGGAAGAGGGTGTCGAACCCCTTCCTGCGGTCGCCGAGCGCGCCGACGAAGACCAGCACCGGCGCGTCGCCCTCGATCCCCAGCGCGCGGCGGGCGTCCCGGCGTTCTTCGGGAGACGGGGGGCGGAAGCGCTCCGGGTCCGCGCCGTAGTAGGCGACGTGGACGCGCGCCGGGGCGGCGCCGAGCAGCTCGGAGGCGTGCCGCGCCGTCAGCCGCGAGTTGGCGATCACCACGCGGGCGCGCGAGGTGACGGCGCGCTCGTCGCGGCGGGCCGCGCGCGCGGCGGCGTGCTCCACCATCCGCCGCAGCGGCCGCCCGGCGATCTCCGGCTCGTACGCCGCGTGGACGTAGTGCAGCCAGGTGGCCGCTCCCCCGAAGTTGCCGCCGTTCGCCAGCGCCACCACCCGCCGCCCGCCGGCCGAGACGCGCCGCCACGCCTGCACCGCCCTCCGCGCCAGCAGCGGGAACCCCAACAGGTGCGAGCCGAGGGGACGGGGGACGGCGTGGACGTGGATGCCGGGGAGGGCGGCGAGCTCCGCGTCGACGCGATGCGCCACCAGGTGCGTCTCGCGGCCGGACCGCGCGAGATACGACGCGAGGGCGTGGTTGGCGGCGTCCATCCCGCCGGTGGTGACGAAGTCGCCCGCCGCCACCAGCCACGCGGGGGGCGCCGTCTCAGCGCGGCTGGATGCGCTCACGCAACGGCCCCCGCAGCTCGGCCCAGCGGCTCACCAGCACGAACAGCGCCTCGCGGCGCCCGTCGCGGCGCGCCAGCAGCGCGGGAAGGGCGGCGGCGGCGCCCAGCAGCCGCGCCAGCGCCGCCGCCCGCTCGCGCGCGCTCCCGTGCCGCCCCTCGTACACCGCCTCCACGGCCAGCTTGCTCCGCACGATCCCGTAGATCAGCCGGCAGAAGTAGCGCGTCTCCAGCCGCTCGGGGGGGATCAGGTGCCACAGCCGCAGGCAGGGGAGGTACATCCGCCGGAACCCCGCCCGGCCGACGGCCACCCCCAGCTCCACGTCGCCCCCCGACGCCAGCGAGCCCGCGACCCGGTCCGACAGCACCTGCCCGTCCACCGGCCCCTGCGCCGCCAGGAACGCCGCGCGCCGCACCCACAGCCCCGCGCCGATCGTCGGGGCGACGGTGGGCGCGGCGCCCCAGTCCAGCACCTGGTCGCCCAGGCGGTGGTTGATGGCCAGCAGGTGCTCGCGCTTCTCCACCGCCGGGCTGGGCTCGGCGCGGTACCTGGGGAAGACGCGCGAGGTCAGCAGCCCCACCCCCGGGTCGGCGAACGCCGCCACCCCGCAGGCCAGGTAGCCGGGCTGGGGAAGGTTGTCGTCGTCCAGGAAGCAGACCGCGGGGCCGCGCGCCTCGGCCACGCCGCGCGCCCGGGCGTGGGTGAGCCCCGCGCGCTCCTCGCGCACCACGCGCACCGCCACCTCGCGCGCCCGCAGCGCCGCGGCGGCGGGGTGCGCGTCCACCGCCTCGCCGGTGCCGTCGGTGCCCGCGTTGTCGACCACGATCACCTCGAAGGGCACGCTCCCGGCCTCGCCCAGCAGCGCCCCCAGCACGTCGGGCACCCGGTCGCGGCCGTTGAAGGTGGGGATCACCACGCTCACCGCCGGCGTGGCGGCCGTGCCGTCTCCACCGCCGCGCCCCGGAAGGGTACCGTCCACCGTGCTCATAGCACGCGCGACTCGACCATGGGCGACAGCCGCGGCGGCCGCGGGGGGCGGGCGGCGGCCAGCAGCAGCGCGTTCAGCAGCCAGAACTCCATCCCCGGCTGCGACACGAAGAGCGGAAACGAGAAGGTGAGCGCGAACGCGCCGATTCCGTGGGCCAGCACCACCGTGCCCCAGAACGGGAGGTCGGGCGCGCGCGCCGGCGCGGGCTTGCGCGCCACGTTCCACACCGCCAGCAGCGACACGAACAGCGTGGCGCAGTACAGCAGCACCAGCGGCGCGCCCCCGTCCACGATCCACCCCGCCCACTGGATCTCCACCCAGGTGGCGTACGGGTCGTCGCCCCGGCCGAAGTAGGTGGCGGTCATCCCCCAGTGGCCCAGCCCCTTTCCGAAGGGCGCCTCGGGGAGCGTCTTGTTGATGGCGTCGGAGAAGAAGCGGCCTCGCTCGTTGTAGTACACGGCGCCCGGCCGGTTGGCGGTGAGCGAAGCCATCCGCCGGGCCACGGTGGGCCCCGCCATCACCATGGCCGCCGTGTAGCCGCCCAGCACCACCGTCACCGCCACGCCGGCCAGCATCACCAGCCGCGAAAAGTCACGCCGCCAGGCCAGCACGCTCACGATCACCGCCAGCGCGATCCCGGTCATCAGCAGCACCGAGCGCACCTGCGACAGGTACAGGCAGGTGAACCCCGCCGCCATGCTGACCGCCGACGCCAGCATCATCCACGGCGTGCGCCGGGTCAGGAAGAAGCCGGTGCCGAACAGCACCGCGTACAGCGCCGACACGCTGGCGCCCCCCGGGATGTCGCTGAGCCCCATCGGCCGGAACACCCGCACGCCCGCGGCGGTGGTGATCATCAGGCTGTTCAGGTAGCCGGGGCCCTTGGCCAGGATGATGGTGGAGATGGGGGGCTGGAGCTGGCCGGGAAAGTACACCTGCAGCACCCCCAGCGCGGCGCTGGCGCTGTGGAACACCCACAGGATCATCGCCGTCTGCCGCACCGCGCGGATGTCGGGCGCCAGGCGGCTGGCCCAGAACACCGGCGCCAGCACGGCCACGTACAGCGCGGCCTGCGCCGCCCCCGCGGTCAGGTTCACCGTCATGGGGCTGGCCAGCGCCAGCAGCAGCACCCCCACCACCAGCACCGCGGGGAGGAACGCCGGGTGGCGCCGCCCGCGCCCGCGCACCGCCGCCAGCAGCAGCAGCGACAGCCCGAACGCCGCCGTGCGCACGAACATGCGCAACGGCCCGATCCCCGGCAGCAGCAGCGCCACCTGGCACCCCAGCAGCACGCCCACGAACGCCTGCACCAGCGGCGCCGCGCGGCGCCGGGCCGGCGCGGGCGGCACCGGCTCCTCGGCCGCGGGCGGGGCCGGGTAGGCGTCCGCCAGGGCGCGGGGCGCGTTCACGGCTTCCTCCCGGCCAGCAGCACGTTGTCGCTGAAGCCCCGCGGCCAGAGCCGGCTGATCCAGCGCGGGTAGTGGGCGCCGGTCAGCACCAGCCGCCCGCTCCCGCTGTAGCGCACGGCCACGTCGGCCAGCCCGCACTCGGCGGCGATGCGGCGCAGGTCCACCTCCAGCAGCGCGGTGATGTGGGCGGGGTAGCTGCCGTCGCGAAAGGCGTTGTGCTCGCCGCGGGCGAGCAGGGTGGCGCGGCTCAGCAGCGAAAGCTGGTTGGGGGTGGTGACGAAGATCCACCCGCCGGGCCGGGCCAGGCGGACCATGGTGCGCACGAAGGCGCGCGGGTTCTCCAGGTGCTCGATCGTCTCCACCGCCGCGACGGCGTCGGCCGAGCCGTCGGGCAGCGGCACCGCGCCCGCGTCCAGGTCGGCCGCCACGAACTCGCCGTCGGCGGGAAAGCCGTCGTAGCGCACGGCGTCGACCCCGACGTAGCGGGTGAAGCGGTCGCGCAGGAACGGCCACAGCTTTCCGCTCCCGCACCCCACGTCCAGCAGCGTGCCCCCGGGCGCCACGCGCTCGGCCACGGCCCGCGCCACCATGCGGTAGATGGCCTCGCCGCTGCTCCCCAGGCTCAGCCGCGCGCGCGCCTCCACCCCCTGCGTCACGCCGCCACCTCGCGCAGGACGGAAAGCAGCCGCCGCATCTGCCCCGGGGGGTCGCACAGCTCTCGGGCGCGCGCCGGGCCGGCCGCGCCCAGCCGCGCGCGCAGGCCGGCGTCGGCGACCAGCGCGCGCAGCGCCTCCGCCGTCGCGCCGGCGTCGCCGGGCGGCACCAGCACCCCGGTGTGGGGGGTGACGATCTCGAGCGCGCCGCCCGTCGCGGCGCCGATCACCGGCAGTCCGGCGTGCATCGCTTCCACGTAGGTCATCCCGAAGGGTTCCGGGCCCAGGTTGGGCTGGCAGAGCAGGTCCGCGGCGGCCAGCAGCCGCGGCACGTCGGCGCGTTCGCCCAGCCAGCGCACCCGCCCGCCGATCCCCAGCCGCCCGGCCAGCGCGCGCATCTCGCCCAGGTGCCGCAGCTCGGCGGGGCGCTGGGCGCCGCCGGCCAGCCAGCACGTCCAGCGCGGGTCGTCCGCCATCCGGCCGAGCGCTTCCAGGTGGACGCGATGCCCCTTCCACGGCTCCATCCGGCTCGCCTGCACGACGACGACCGAGTCCGGCGCAGTCCCCAGCTCCGCGCGGACCGCGGCGCGCTCGGCCGCAAAGTCGCGCGGCGCGGGAACGGATGGATACACCACCTCGCCCCGCGCGTGCGGAAAGAGCCGCGGCAGCGTGCCCCGCACGAAGCTGCTGGTGCAGACCGCGAGCCGCGCCGGCGTGCGCCGCGCCATCCGTTCCGCCCCGCCGCCGCTCGCCGCGTCGTGCAGCCAGAACACGGCGGGGACGCCCGCGCGGCACACCACCGGCGCGAAGATCGCCCACGACCACGCCGAGTGCAGCACCGCCACGTCCGGCCGCGCGCCCTCGATCGCCGCCCGCAGCCGCCGCCGCGCGCGCCACACCGTCCACGGCCGGCTGAGCCGCGCCGCGCCGACGATCTCCACCACCGCGCCCGCCTCCCTCAGCTCGCGCGCGAGCCGCCCCTCGAACGCCAGCGCGAACCGCGGCTCCATCTCGGGCACGCGGTGCCGCTCGCGCGCGAACGTCGCCAGCATCGCCTCCACGCCGCCGTACAGGTTCCCCGCGTAGACGTGCAGGACGCGCATCAGGCGTCCCCCGTCGCGAAGAGTGCGCCCCACGGCCTCGCGGGGAATCGAGCAGCGCCGGCGCGGCCGCGGGCGGCCCCCCTCCCCCGTCCCCTCGCCCCGCCGCGCGGGGGGAGGGGAGTGTGGATTCGCCTGACCGGATACGCAGAGGCGCACTCAACCATCTCGGCATTCACCATCTCGGCCTTCACGATCCCTCCACCACGGCACGGTAGATGGGGATCACCTCCGCCGCCAGCCGCGCCCGGTCGAAGCGGCGCTCCGCCTTGGCCCGCCCCGCCGCGCCCATCCGCGCGCGCAGCTCCGCGTCCGCCGCCAGCCGCCGGATCGCGTCCGCCAGCGCCCGGGGGTCGGAGGGGGGGACGGTGAGCGCGTCCACGCCGTCGTCCACGATCTCGGCGGCGCCGCCGGCGGCGGTGGCGATCACCGGGCGCCCGCACGCCATCGCCTCGGCGATCACCAGGCCGAAGGGCTCGGGCTGCGTGCTGGCGTGCACCACCACGTCCAGCGCGCGCATCGCGTCCGCGGGGTCGTCCACGAAGCCGGTGATGCCGGCGCGGTCCGCCAGCCCGTGCTCGCCGATCATCCGCCGCAACTCATCCGGGTCTTCCTCGCTCCCCGCGGTGCGGTAGATCCGTCCGCCCACGACGTACGCGCGCAGCGGCAGATCGGCCGCCACCCGCGTGATGGCGTCGATGAAGACGCGGTGCCCTTTCCACACCCCCATCGTGGCCACCAGTCCCACGCGAACCGCGCCCGCCGCCTCCGGCTCCATCCCCGCCAGGGCAGCGAGGTCCGCGCGCGGGCCGTCGGGCCGGAACCGATCGAGATCGACCGCGTTGTATACCACGCGGACGGGAAAGCGGGGCCCGCACACGCGCCGCAGGTCCCCGGCCACCGCGCGCGACACCGCCAGCGCGGCCGACACCCGCGGCGACAGGCGGCGCAGCACGCCAGCCATCAGCGGCCGCATGCCGGTGAAGTCGTGCACGTGCCACACCAGCCGCGCGCCGGGCGGACAGGCCAGGGCGCCGGCCGCGTGCACCTTGAACCCGTGGGTGTGCACCACGCCGGGCGCGATCCGCCGCAGCAGCCGCCGCAGCCGCGCCAGCCACAGCGCCCCCGCCGGCCCGGCCGCCACGAGCCGCGCCAGCAGGCCGGCGCGCGAGCCACCCCCCGCGTCACCCGTCCGCGCCAGCATCGCCGGCAGCGAGAGGGGATGCACCGTCACCCCCAGCTCGGCCGCGCGCTCCGCCAGCGGGCCCGGGCCCAGGACGACCAGGTGGAGCGGCCACTCCGGCTCCGCCGCCCGCAGCGACGCGAGCAGGTCCAGCAGCACCCGCTCGGCCCCGCCGACCTGCCCGCTGGCGCTCAGGAACGCGACCTTCACCGCGGCCACCCTTTCCCGGCTCCAGGACCGGCGGCCGCGAGCGGACGCATCTCACACCATCGGCCCAACCGAGCCGTGGCCGACCACCACGGCGAACAGCCTCGCGCGGTTTGCGAGGCTTCTCGTAGGGGTTGCCGCGGCTTCAGCCGCCGGTGCCCGGCCTGCGCCCGATGCCGAGCCCCGGCACCACCGCCGGAAAAAACGAAGAGGCGCGGAAGCTCGCTCCCGCGCCGCGGCGCAATCCACATCCGCACGGTTCCCAGGCTCCTCATCCCGCCGCGGCGCGGGGGAGGGTCACCGGGCGCGGTTGCGGTTGCGGCAGGCGGCGGGGGCCGCGGTCCAGCCACTCGCGCACCGCCACCGCCAGCACGTGCACCACGCGCACCGTGTCGGGAAGCGCGTGCGGGTCGGCACCGTCGCACCACGCGCGCAGCACCCACGGGTCGTCGTCAGCCCCCTCCATCGGCACCGGGAAATCGACCTTCAGCGCCCGCGGCGCCGCGTTCGCCGCGAGCGACTCGCGCAGCCCCTCGTCCGACGAGCTGCGGCACAGCGTAAGGCTCAGCAGCCCCATCACCTCGGCGTTGTCGGCCAGGATCGCGCGCAGGTGGTCCATGCTCTCGGCGTGCGCCAGCACGTGTCCCACGTCGCGCGCGTGGATGCGGTCGCGGATGGCGCGCCGCAGCCGCCCGGGCCCGCTGGCCACCACCGCGCCCGCCTCCACGAACTCGTGGTAGCCCAGCCGCTTGATGGCGAACAGGAGCATGGCCAGGCACAGCGCGCCGCCCGCCACGGCGATGAACCACACCGAGCGCTGCGGCGCGAAGAAGAGGATCACCCCGAACATGGCCAGCGCCGCCGCCATCACGAACAGCAGCACCGCCGCGCGCGTGTGGGTGAGCCCCACGGCCACCAGCCGGTGGTGCAGGTGCCGCTCGTCGGCGCCGAAGATCGGGCGGCCGCGCAGCCAGCGGCGCACGATGGCCAGCCCGGTGTCGAGCAGCGGCAGCGCCAGCAGGAACAGGGGGACCACGGTGAGCACCGCGGTGGCGCTCTTGGTGGCGCCGTGCACCGAGAGCACCGCCAGCATCAGCCCGATGAACAGGCTGCCCGAGTCGCCCAAAAAGATGCGCGCGGGGCGGAAGTTGTAGCGGAAGAAGCCCACCAGCGCGCCCGCCAGCGCCGCGCACACCAGCGCCACCGCCCAGTTCCCCAGCGCCACCGAGATCGCCAGCGTGGTGAAGAGCGCCACCAGCGCGATGGCCGTCGCCAGCCCGTCCAGCCCGTCGATCAGGTTGAAGGCGTTGGTCACCCCCACGATCCAGAGCACGGTGACGGGGAGCGCCAGCGCGTGCAGCTCCACCGTGCCGAGCAGGGTGAACTGCTCGATGCGGAACCCGGCCTCCCACGCGATCAGCGCGGCGGCCACCTGGGCCAGCAGCTTGGTCTTGGGGGGGAGGTTGTAGAGGTCGTCCACCACGCCGGCGCCAAAGGCCAGCAGCCCGGCCAGCAGCAGCCCCACGAAGAAGGTGGCGGGCCGCTCCAGCCCCAGCCCGGCGCCCCATCCGGCGGCGGGGAGCGCCAGCAGCACGCCCAGGACGGTGGCGAGGCACACCGCCACCCCGCCCAGCCGCGGCACCGGCTTGTGCTCCACCCCCTCGCGGATGCGCGAATGGCCGTAGATGCCGCGCGCCAGCAGGGCCCGCAGCAGCAGCGGCGTCACCACGAAGGCCGTGGCGGCAGAGGCCAGGAATGCGATGGGGAGGATCGGCACTCGAAATCCCGAGCCGGCAGAAGGCGAATGCTCGCCGTTGATGGGCGGACAAACAGGTGTATCCGTACCGCCCCGTGCGCATAAAGTTCGCGCGCGCCACAACTAAGTCGAAAGATGAAACGAACTTCGGCAGTGCTGTGGGAGCACGCTAATACAAGGTCTGCAACACGTCAAGGTAACAGTTCACCCTCGCGGCGCACCCGCGCCCAGGCGAAAACCACAGATCGTGGCGGATCAGGCGCGTTCCGGCTGGAACACACCGGTCCTCGCCCATCGTGGAACCACCGCCGCCGCGCCCGGTTGCGCCCGCGGCGTCCTCACGCCAGCGCCCCTTGGGTGCGCCTCGGTGATTCCCTGGCCGTCTCCGACGCCGTCAGTAGTCGCCCTCGTCGGCCTCGGCGTCCACGCCCAGGGTGGTGAGCAGGTCGGCCAGCTCGTATACGGCGTGGAAGTCGTCCACGTAGATCGAGGTGGGCTCGCCGGCGACGGCCTTCTCGGCGGCCTCGCGCGCCTCCAGCATCCCCATCCCCGTGTACTGCTGGATCGTCGAGGCGACGGACTCGCGGCTCACGCCGTAGCGCACGCCGCGGATGTGCACCTGCGGCATCACCACACCCCCCGCTGGGAGCGGATCGCGGCGGCAAGGTCGATCCTTCCCTCATAGATGGCCTTGCCCACGATGATTCCGCCGATCCAGACGCCCGCGCGCGCGGCGGCCTCCACGTCGGCCTGTCCGCTCACCCCGCCGCTCACGATCACCTGCGCGCCGGTGGCCTGGGCCAGCGCGAGCGAAAGCTCCAGGTTCGGCCCCTGCAGCATCCCGTCACGCTCGATGTCGGTGTGGATGAAGGTGCGCACGCCCAGGTCCACCATCCGCTTCCCCAGCTCGAAGAGGTCCACCGCGCTCTCCTCGGTCCACCCGCGCACGGCGGGGCGGCGGCCGCGCGCGTCCAGCCCCACCGCGATGTGCGCCGCGCCCCAGAACTTCACGGCGTGCCGCACGAACGCCGGGTTCTCGATCGCCGCGGTGCCGATCACCGCTCGATAGGCGCCCGCCTCGAACACCTCCTCCAGGTCCTTCACCGTGCGCAGCCCGCCGCCGGTCTGCACGTCCAGCCCGGTGGCCTCGGCGATCCGGCTCAGCTGCGCGCGGTTGGAGCCGGTGCCGAAGGCGGCGTCCAGGTCCACCACGTGGATCCAGGCCGCGCCCGCGTCGGCGAACGAACGCGCCACGGCCACGGGGTCGTCGCCGTAGACGGTCTCGCGGGCGGCGTCGCCCTTTTCCAGGCGCACGCAGCGGCCGCCCCGCAGGTCGATGGCCGGGTAGACGGCGAACTCATCCGGCGGCGGGCACTCGTCACTCCACACGGCGCCGTCCGCCGCGCTCGCTCCGCTCCGCGCGCGCTCGCTCGCGCTCGGCCAGCTTCACGCCGCCGGCGGCGCGCTCCATGGCCGCCACGCGCGCCTCCACCACCGCGCGGAAGCGGCTCCCCTCCACCGGCTCGGCCTGGATCTCCTTGACCGACGACGGGTTGACCGGCCGGCCGCCGCTGCGGAACTCGTAGTGCAGGTGCGGCCCGGTGGCCAGCCCGGTGCTCCCCACGTACGCGATCACCTGCCCCTGGCTCACCCGCGCCCCCGCGCGCACCCCCTTGGCGAAGCCGCGCAGGTGCCCGTAGCGCGTGGTGTAGCCGCGGCCGTGCGCGATCTCGATCACGTTGCCGTATCCCCCGCTCCACCCCGCCGTCCGCACCACGCCGTCGGCCACGGCGCGCACCGGGGTCCCCGGCGACGCGGCGTAGTCGATCCCCACGTGCGCCCGCATGATGTGCAGGATCGGGTGGAAGCGGCCCAGCGAGAACCCCGAGCTGATGCGGCGGAACTCCAGCGGCGCGCGCAGGAAGCCGCGCTTCATCGCCCGGCCCTTGCCGTCGTACCACGCGTCCTTGCCGTCATGCCGGAAGAGGTACGCGTCGTACAGGTGGCCGCCCAGGAGGAAGCGGACGGCGAGGAGGCGCGAGCGGCGCGCCGTGCCGTCGGGGCGGACGGTGCGCTCGTAGAGGATCTGGTAGCTGTCGCCGGCGTTCAGGTCGTTGGAGAAGTCGATGCGCGTCTCGAAGATCTCGTCCGCGATCTGGTCGGCGATCTGGTGCCGCTCGCGGCGCGGGATGTCGCCGTGCCCCTCGCCCAGCGCCTGGTAGAGCGACGAGCGGACGGTGCCGCTGAACACCGCCGTGTCGGTGTGCACCGCGACGGAATCGATACGCGCCTTCAGGCCGGTGCGGCCATCCACGGTGAGCACGCGGTCGGCGTCCAGCTGCAGCGTCATCCGCCGCACGCCGCCGGTGCGCGCGGACAGGCGCAGGTCGTACTCGCGCCCCTCGGGCACCTCGTGGCCCGCCGCGCTGTCGGGGAGCTGGGCCAGGATCGCCTGCGCCTGCTCGCCGTCCACGCGAAGCTGCTGGAGCAGCTCGGCCAGGGTGTGCCCGTGCCGCAGCTTCTCGTGGCGCACGTGCTCCACGGGCGCGGCGTGCGCCTCGGGAAGGAGCCCGGGCGGGGCGGGCGGCCCGGGTTCCGGGCGCCGGAGGAACGCGGCGCCGAGCGCGACGGCGAACACGCCCAGCAGCCCGCCCGAGAGCAGGCGGTAGGGATTGGCCATCCAGAAACCTCCTGGTGTGGTTTGCTGCGAAAGATTCGAACGGTCTGGTGCAGGAACGCGAAGATCCGTGCGGCCGCGGGCGGGCCCTCTCCCCCCGGCCCCCTCTCCCCAAAAACTACCCTGGGGGAGGGGGAGAAGAACTCAGCGCTTCGATGAGTCTCGTGCGCACCGGGCGTCGACGAGCAGTCCGCGCAGGCGGACTTCGCGAAGTTCCAGCGGCGGGTTCCAACCCGCCGTCCAGATTTCGGTCCGCCCAAGGTAGATCGGCCGCGGCGAATCCGCCGTCGGTGGATCAGACGAACGGGTGTGGGGGAATCTGCGACAACATACGTTCATCGCCGTCCCTGCGGAAGTCCGCCACGGTGAGCCGTCGATGAGCCCGCGGTGAAGTCGCCGCGCGAAGCGCCCCGGCGTCCCTCTCCTGCAGTTCGGGAGAGGGACGGGCTTTCAGGACGCGACGCAGTCGCGCCTGAAAGCCAGGGTGAGGGCCCCCGCGGCGCCGCGGACACGCTCCCCCCTCTCGACACCAGCGCAGCGGCCCCCGTACCCACGAAGGCCGCTGCGCGCGTTCCCGCCCGTCCACCGGCCCGCGCCGTCAGTCCATCTGGCGGCGGATGAAGGTGGGGATCTCCAGGTCGTTGGGCGGCGTGCGCTCGGGCTGGCGCGGCGGCACGGGGAGCCGCGTGACCGGCGTGCCCTGCTCGCGCGGCGGCGGGGGCGCGTGGTGGTCGCGCGCGGGCAGCGGCGTGTGCTCGCGCTCGCGCGGTGCGAACGGCGTGGGCTCGCGCTCGGCCGTGCGTTCCGGGGCGCGCTCCGGCGTGCGGTGCGCGAACGGCGTGGGGCCTTCGCCGGTGGGCATCACCACGCGCGAGCCGGTCAGCGGCCGCACCTCGGAGCGCGGAGAGCGGAAGTCGGCGCGGATCACGTTGTCGTGGCGCTCGAAGATCGGCTCCGTCTTCTCGAACCCGGTGGCGATCACCGTCACCCGCACCTCCTCCTTCATCCCGCTGTCGTGCACCGCGCCGAAGATGATCTCGGCCTCGTCGCCCGCCGCTTCCTGGATGATGGAGCTGATGGTGGTGACCTCGTCGATCGCCAGGTCCATCCCGCCGGTGATGTTGATCAGCACCCCCGCCGCGCCGCTGATGCTGATGTTGTCGAGCAGCGGCGAGCTGATCGCCTCCTGCGCCGCCTCGACCGAGCGGTTCTCGCCCCGCCCGAAGCCGGTGCCCATCAGCGCCGCGCCGCGGTTGCTCATGATGGTGCGCACGTCGGCGAAGTCCACGTTCACCTCGCCGGTCACGCGGATCAGGTCCGAGATCCCCTGCGTGGCGTGCAGCAGCACCTCGTCGGCCTTCTTCAGCGCGTCGCGGAAGGAGGTCCCCTTGCCGACCACGGAAAGGAGCCGCTCGTTCGGCACCACGATCATGGTGTCGGCCGAACGCTTCAGCTCGCTCAGGCCCTCTTCGGCCTGGCGCATCCGCTTCTTCCCCTCGAACAGGAAGGGCTTGGTGACGATGGCGATGGTGAGCGCGCCCAGCTCGCGCGCCATCTCGGCGATCAGCGGGGCCGCGCCGGTGCCGGTGCCGCCCCCCATGCCGGCGGTGACGAACACCAGGTCGGCGCCGTCGAGGGCCTTGCGCACCTCCTCGCGG
>DASSME010000501.1:0-12476 GCA_035689035.1 Longimicrobium sp.
CTCGATCACTGCACGGACGGCCGGAGAGAGAACCTCGCCGCTAGCTTCCAGTTCGTCGACTCTGTTCATGAGCCACAATATGTAGTGGCGCTCGTGAACAAAGTCCACAATCTTCGTTTCCACCCCACTGAACGGTTACGCAGCGAATTCATTCGCCCCACCCGACCCGCGACCCGGCCAACGCTCGCCGGGCGGCGCCTCACACCGTAGGCCGCAGCCCGGCCACCTGGCGGCGCTGCGCGTCGGTCGGCCGGGGCCGGGCGCCGTCGATCTCGGCCTTCAGCTCGAGATACTGGTCGCGCAGCAGGGCGGCCTGCTCGAAGTCGAGCTGGGCGGCGGCGTCGCGCATCTGGTTCTCCAGGTGCTTCAGCATCTCCTCGGGCGTCTTGCTGCCGAAGGGGAGCTTCTTCTCCGCGCCCTTCTTCCCCTTGCCGGTCATCGGCTGCTCCTTCGGCGTGCGCGCGTCGGCCACGCGCGTCTGCAGCTCGATCTCGGCCACGCTCTTCAGGATCGTGGTGGGGATGATCCCGTGCTCTTCGTTGTAGGCGACCTGGATCTCGCGGCGGCGGTTGGTCTCCTCGATCATCCGCTTCATCGAGCCCGTGATGTTGTCGGCGTAGAGGATCGCCTTCCCCTGCGCGTTGCGGGCGGCGCGGCCCACCGTCTGGATCAGGCTCGACGCGCTGCGCAGGAAGCCTTCCTTGTCGGCGTCCAGGATCGCCACCAGGCTCACCTCGGGCAGGTCCAGCCCTTCGCGCAGCAGGTTGATCCCCACCAGCACGTCGAACTTCCCCAGGCGCAGGTCGCGCAGGATCTCCACCCGCTCGATGCTGTCGATGTCGCTGTGCAGGTAGCGCACGCGCACGCCGGCCTGCTGCAGGAAGTCGGTCAGGTCCTCGGACATCCGCTTGGTCAGCGTGGTGACCAGTACGCGCTCGTGCTTCACCACCCGGTCGCGGATCTCGGCCAGCAGGTCGTCCACCTGCCCCTTCACCGGGCGGATGATCACCTCGGGGTCCAGAAGGCCGGTGGGGCGGATGATCTGCTCCACCACCACGCCGCCGCTGCGCGCCAGCTCGAACTCGCCGGGCGTGGCGCTGACGAAGATCGCCTTGGGCACCAGCTGCTCCCACTCGTCGAACTTGAGCGGGCGGTTGTCCAGCGCGCTGGGGAGACGGAAGCCGTGCTCCACAAGGACGGTCTTCCGCGCGCGGTCGCCGTTGTACATCCCGCCGATCTGCGGGACCGAGACGTGGCTCTCGTCGACGACGACCAGGAAGTCCTCGGGGAAGTAGTCGAACAGGCACGCCGGGCGCTCGCCCTCGGCGCGGCCGGCGATGTGGCGCGAATAGTTCTCGATGCCGGCGCAGGTGCCGATCTCCATCATCATCTCGATGTCGAAGTTCGTCCTGCTCTCCAGCCGCTGCGCCTCGAGCAGCTTGTTCTGCCCCAGCAGCTCCTTGAGCCGCTCGTCCAGCTCGTGCCGGATGCGATGGACGGCGCGCTCGATGGTGCTCTTCTGCGTGACGAAGTGCGTGGCGGGGTAGATGGCCGCGCGCTTCTGGGTGCTGATCGTGTCCCCCGTCAGCGGGTCGAAGCGGGAGATGCGCTCGATCTCGTCGCCCCACAGCTCCACGCGCACGCCCTGCTCGTCGTACGCGGGAAAGATCTCCACCGTGTCGCCGCGCACCCGGAAGTTGCCGCGCTCGAAGGCGGCGTCGTTGCGCGCGTACTGGATGTTGACCAGCCCCTCCAGGATCTTCTTGCGGCCGATCTTCTGCCCCTCCTCGAGCACCAGCATCAGCTGCCGGTACTCGCGCGGGTCGCCCAGGCCGTAGATGCAGCTGACCGACGAGACGATGATCACGTCGTCACGCTCCATCAGGCTCGACGTCGCCCGGAGCCGCAGCTTCTCGATGTCCTCGTTGATCGACGAGTCCTTCTCGATGAAGGTGTCGGTGGACGGGATGTACGCCTCGGGCTGGTAGTAGTCGTAATAGCTGATGAAGTACTCGACCGCGTTCTTCGGGAAGAGCTGCTTGATCTCGCCGTAGAGCTGCGCGGCCAGCGTCTTGTTGTGGCTCATCACCAGCGTGGGCCGCCCGTGCTTGGCGATCACGTTGGCGATGGTGTACGTCTTCCCCGTGCCCGTGGCGCCCAGCAGCGTCTGGTACTTGTCGCCGCGCTGGAGCCCCTCGCCGAGCTCCTGGATGGCCTGCGGCTGGTCGCCGGCCGGGGCGAACGGGGAGACGAGTTCGAACTTCGCCATGCTGCTGCCTCTGGGCCTTGTGCCACGTGGAAGTTCCGCGGATCCCGGACGCTTCCACTACCCCGAACAAACCCCGCAGTTCACGCGCGCGGAGTGTCCACAGGCGCACTTCAGGGGGTAACGGAGGAAGATGGGGCGGCGGGGGATGCGAAGCAATCTTCCGCACCCGGCCGCGGCCCTCCTGGACGGAACGGCGGAATCACGCGGAGGGAGCGGAGGGAACGGAGGATACGTCGCGTCCCTCCGTTGCCGACATTCCTCCGCGTGATCCCAATCTTTGTTCTATATCGTTGCCCGACAGCCACTTGGGATGATGCGCAGCCGCGGCCGGCACCAGTTCGTCTGTTTCCCCCCCGGCACGGGGCATGCGACGGCGGCCCGGCCCTTCCGGCCGCACGGGCGGCGGCCGGGGTCACCGTCCAGGGGAGGCGAGGATGAGCGCAACGATGACCGGAGACCCGACACGGGCCGAGGCGTGGGAGCCGCAGCGGCGCGCGCCGGCCAACGGCGACGTGCAACGCAGCGACGTGAACCACATCCGCAACACCGTGCCCCCGCTGGCCACGCCCGTGTGGGCCAAGCGCCTGGCCGTGGGCCTGGGCTACTTCAGCGTGGGGCTGGGGCTGATGGAGCTGCTGGGCACCCGCCGGCTGGAGCGCTGGTTCGGCGTGGACAACGCCAGGCTGATCCGCGCCTACGGCGTGCGCGAGATCGCCACCGGCGTGCAGATCCTGATGGGAAGCCGCCTGGCGCCGCTGCTGTGGGGCCGCGTGGCGGGCGACGTGCTGGACCTGGGCAGCCTGGGCGTGGCCGCGCGCGACGAGGACGCCAACCGGCGCAACCTGGGCATCGCCGCGGGCGCCGTGCTGGGCGTGATGCTGCTCGACATCCTCGACGGGATGGCGCTCAGCAAGACGCGGTCGTGACGGCGCGGTAGACGGTCCGGATGGTGGCCGGCGGGCGCAATCATCGCGTCCGCCGCCCGTCCGGCGCGGGCAAACGGAGTTCATTGGCGGCGGTCGTGCGGGAACAGCGCGGGCGGTCCGTCGGCTGAGCGGAGGAACCCTGTGGGCGGGGAGGTACGGAATGAGAGCGCTGGCCTGGCACGGCAAGGAAGACGTTCGCGTGGACAACGTTCCCGATCCGGGGATCGAGGAGCCGACCGACGCGGTCGTCCGCATCACCAGCACCGCGATCTGCGGCAGCGACCTGCACCTGTACGACGGCTACGTCCCCTTCATGAAGCCCGGCGACGTGCTGGGCCACGAGCCGATGGGGATCGTGGAAGAGGTGGGGAGCGGCGTCACCAACCTCAAGCGCGGCGACCGCGTGGTGGTTCCCTTCACGATCTGCTGCGGCGCCTGCTGGTTCTGCCAGAAGGGGCTGTGGAGCTGCTGCGACACCACCAACCGCAAGCCCGAGATCGCGCAGAAGCTGATGGGCCACGCGCCGGCCGGCCTGTTCGGCTACAGCGCGCTGACCGGCGAGTACCCCGGCGGGCAGGCGCAGTACCTTCGCGTGCCGCACGCCAACGTGATCTGCCTGAAGATCGAGAACGACCTCCCCGACGAGAAGGTGCTCTTCCTTTCCGACGTCTTCCCCACGGGGTGGATGGCGGCCGAGAACGCCGACATCGAGCCGGGCGACACGGTGGCGGTGTGGGGCGGCGGGCCGGTGGGGCAGTTCAGCATCCAGAGCGCGTGGATGATGGGCGCCGGGCGGGTGATCTGCATCGAGCGCGTGCCCGAGCGGCTGCGCATGGCCCGTGAGTTCGGCCGCGCCGAAACGATCGACTTCAGCGAGGGCCACGTATACGACAAGCTGCAGGAGATGACCAACGGCCGCGGCCCCGACCGCTGCATCGACGCCGTGGGTGCCGAGGCGCACGCGTTCAGCAGCCTGGACGCGATCTACGACGCGGCCAAGGTGGCGCTGCTGCAGGAGACCGACCGGCCGCACGTGCTGCGCGAGGCGATCATGTGCTGCCGCAAGGGCGGGACGATCTCGATGCCCGGCGTGTACGTGGGGGTGGGCGACAAGATCCCGCTGGGCGCGTTCATGAACAAGGGACTGACGCTCAAGACCGGCCAGACGCACATGCTGCGCTACATGGAGCCGCTGCTGCGCCGCGTGGAGGCGGGCGACATCGACCCGTCGTTCATCATCACCCACGTGCTCCCGCTGGAGCAGGGCCCCAACGCCTACAAGACCTTCCGCGAGAAGGAGGACGGCTGCATCAAGGTGGTGCTGAAGCCGTGGGGCGACGGCGCGCAGGCGAGCGCGTAGCCACGGGATCGGGGGATGCACAGCGGGCCGGCCATCGTGAGGATGGCCGGCCCGCTTTCCTTGCGTCCGCGGGATCGGCGTGGAAGTTTGCGAGTGAACTCGCCGCTACAACGGCACGCAGTCCGCCTGCGCGGACTTCACCTGCCGTAATTGGCGGCGATACAAGAAGATGTCATCCCGAGGCCGCCGTGCGCCGATCTCGTGTACGCACCGGGGCGCGGCGGTGGCGAAGGAGCTATCGCCGCGCCCGCGGCATAGCCAGCCGGAAACGAGAGACGTGACGTTCAGCCGAAATCACCTCTTCGCGCTCGCCAGGGGGACGCTGATCCTCCTGGCGTTCCTGTACGCGGGGAACGCGATCAGCGCGCTCCTGCACCTTCCATTGCCGGGGAGCGTGCTGGGGATGGTGATGCTGGCGGCGGCGCTGCACCTCCGCGTCGTGCGGCCCGAGTGGGTGCGGCCCGCGGCGGACGTGCTGATCCGCCACATGTCGCTGCTCTACATCCCGCCGGGCGTGGGGGTGATGGTGTACTTCGGGCTGATCCGGCGCGAGTGGCTGCCGCTCGTCGCCGCCGGGGTGGTGGGGATGGCGACGGTGATGCTGGTGGTGGGCCTCCTGCAGCAGGCGATGGAACGCCGTGGGTGACGCCGCCGCCGCGCTGCTCGCCATCGTGGCGACGGTGCTCGTCTACGCGGCGGCGCCGCGGGTGTACGCGCGCATCCGTCACCCCCTGCTGAACCCGCTGCTGATCGCCATCACCACGCTGATCGTGCTGCTGGAGGCGAGCGGCGCGGGGTACGAGCGGTACGACCGCGGCGGGCGGCTGATCTCGTTCTGGCTGGGCCCCGCCGTGGTGGCGCTCGGCGTTCCGCTGCACGCGCAGCTGCACGAGATCGTCCGCCGCGGCCGGGCGATGCTGGTGTCGATCCTGGCCGGGAGCGTGGTGGGGATCGTGAGCGGGACGGTGACGGCGATCGTGCTGGGCGCGCCGCGGCAGGTCGTCCTATCCGTCGCCGCGCGCTCGGTGACGACGCCGATCGCGATGGGCGTGGCGCGGGAGCTGGGCGGGATCCCGCCGCTCACGGCCGTGCTGGTGATCAGCACCGGCGTGCTGGGCGCCGTCGCCGGCCCGGCGCTGATGCGGCTGGCCCGCATCCGCAGCCGCACCGCGTGGGGGCTGGCGATGGGGAGCGCCGCGCACGGCATCGGCACCGCGCGAGCCGTCGAAGAGGGCGAGGTGGAAGGCGCCACCAGCGGCCTCGCCATCGGGCTGATGGGCCTCGCGACGGCCATCCTCGCGCCGCCGGTCGTGGCGCTGCTGCTGAGGATCTTCGCGGCCCGCTGAGCCCGGAACGGCAAGCCTCACACCGGGTTCTCAGGGTCAGCAGAACGACCGCGGTTATCTGCGAACCCTGCGGACCCTGCGTGAGGAATGCGGTTCGTGGAGCCCTCGGACCGATCGGAATCTCTTACCAACTGCTTACAACCGGGCGGTTTCGCGGCGGATGCGAAATCGTTAGCATGTTCAAAACCGTAGATCTGCCAAAGCCCCTCGATCCCGATCCGCCGATGCATCGATCCATCCGCCGCGGCATGGTGCCGCTGCTCGCCGCGCTCGCGCTGGGTGCGGGCGCCCATGCAGCCCGCGCGCAGGCGCTCGACTCGGTCTACCGCGCCGACGCCAACCGGCTGATCCAGGCCGCGCTGGCCGACACCTTCGGCTGGAAGCGGCTGGCCACGCTGGTGGACCGCTTCGGCCCCCGGCTCAGCGGCAGCCAGGCGCTGGAGAACACCATCGACTGGTCGCTGGACCAGATGCGCCGCGACGGCCTGCAGAACGTGCGCGGCGAGCCGGTGATGGTGCCGCACTGGGTGCGCGGCCAGGAGAGCGCCGAGCTGGTCAGCCCGCGCCCGGTGCCGCTGCACATGGTCGGCCTGGGCGGCAGCGTGGGCACGCCCGCGGGCGGCGTCACGGCGGACGTGATCGTGGTCACCAGCGAGGACGAGCTGAAGGCCCGCGGCGCGGAGGCGCGCGGCAAGATCATCCTGTTCGACGTGCCGTTCACCACCTACGGCGAAACGGTGCGCTGGCGCAGCCTGGGCGCCGCGGCGGCCGCCCGCGCCGGGGCGGCGGCCAGCCTGATCCGCTCGGTCAGCTCGTTCAGCATGCAGAACCCGCACACGGGGAGCATGCGCTACGTCGACACCACGGTGGCCCGCATCCCCGCCGCCGCGCTCAGCACCGAGGACGCCATGATGCTGCACCGCATGCAGGACCGCGGCGAGCACATCCGCGTGCACCTGGCGATGGGTGCGCAGACGCTGTCGGACGCGCCCTCGCGCAACACCGTGGCCGAGATCGTGGGTCGCGAGAAGCCCGACGAGGTGGTGGTGATCAGCGGCCACCTGGACAGCTGGGACGTGGGCACCGGCGCCATGGACGACGCCGGCGGCGCCGTGGCCGCGTGGGAGGCCGTGCGGCTGATGCGGGAGCTGGGGCTGCGCCCGCGGCGCACGGTGCGGGTGGTGATGTGGACCAACGAGGAGAACGGCACGCGGGGCGGCCGTGGCTATCGTGACGCGCACCAGGCCGAGCTGGGCAGACACCAACTGGCCATCGAGAGCGACAACGGCGTGTTCCGTCCGTACGGCTTCCGCTTCCAGGGCACCGACGCCGCGCTGGCCACCATGCGGCAGATCGCGCGGCTGCTGGAACCGATCGGCGCAGCGAAGATGGACCCGGGCGAGGGCGAGGCCGACGTGGACGCGATCATCCGCGACGGTGTGCCCGGACTGGCGCTGGACGTGGACGGCACGAAGTACTTCTGGTACCACCACAGCAGCGCCGACACCATCGACAAGCTCGACCCGCAGGAGTTCGCGAAGTGCGTCGCCGCGATGGCCGTGATGGCCTACGTCGCCGCCGACATGCCCGGCACGCTTCCGCACGCCGCCCCGGCGCCCGGACGCTGACGCCGATCGTCCGTGAACGACGAGGGCGGGGAGGAGCCACCGGCTCCTCCCCGCCCTCGCTTTCAGCGTGCCGGACTACGCGTAGAAGTAGGGATCGTCGCGGATGGCGGCGAGCGCCTGGTCCGCGGTGAAATCGCGGTAGATCTCGATCCACTCGCCGGTGTAACGCATGAAGGCCAGGTGAAATCGCTCTTCACCCGCATACTCCATCCGCGCGAACCGCTTTTCGAATGTCGGCGACAACGCGTTCGGACCGGGGCAGGCGTACGTTGCGCAAAAGTAGAGATAGCCGCGGAACCACGCCGTATAGACGTCGATCCTGTAATTCCACTGCATTTCGGCCGGCGGAGGCTCCACGTACCGCGGCTTCAGGACTTCTTCCACCAGCCGGTTCGCCTCGGTGCCGACGCGTTCCTTCAAATACGAGGGAATCTTCGGTTTGGGCTGCCGGCGACTGCTCGGGGCCCAGATGCGTCGCGGCTTCTTCCTGGCTGGCATGACAGGCGGACGGGATACGGGTAGAATCAGCGGATCGGGATCACCGCCGTCGCCTCGATCTCCACCTTCGCGCGCTCCTCGACCAGGCCGGCGACGATCACGGCGGCCATGGCGGGATAGTGGCGGCCGAACACCTCGCGGTAGGCGGCGCCCAGCGCACGCGCGGCATCCAGGTACTCGCGCCGGCCGGTAAGGTACCACGTCATCCGCACCACGTGGTGCGGCTGTGCGCCGGCGGCGGCGAGCACGGCGGCCACGTTGCGCAGCGCCTGCGCCGCCTGCGCCACGAAATCATCGGTCTCGAACGCGCAGGTGGCCGGGTTCCAGCCGATCTGCCCGGCCACGAACACCATTCGCCCCTCGGCGGCGACGCCGTTCGCGTACCCTTTCGCCGGCGCCCAGCCGTCGGGCTGGAGGATCTCGGGAAGCCCGCTCATCCCCAACCCACCCGCGCACGCACCTTCCTACAAATCCATCTCCCCTCCCCCCGCGCAGCGGGGGCAGGGGCCGGGGGAGGGGGGCCCGCCGCGGCCGCGCCGGCGCCCGTTACAACGAACCGAATCCGACGCACCCTCATCCCCCCGCCTCCTGCTGGCGCAGGCGGAAGCGCTGCAGCTTGCCGGTCTGCGTGCGGGGAAGGGAAGCGACGAACTCCACGCGGCGCGGGTACTTGTAGGGGGCGATGCACTGCTTGGCGTGGTCCTGCAGCGTCTTCACCATCTCGTCGCCGCCGGCGTAGCCCTCGCGCAACACGACGAACGCCTTCACCACGTGGCCGCGCTCGGGGTCCGGCGCGCCGATGACCGCGCATTCGAGCACGGCGGGGTGCTCCAGCAGGCAGTTCTCCACCTCGGGGCCCGCGATGTTGTAGCCCGACGAGATGATCATGTCGTCGTTGCGGGCCTTGTACCAGAAGTAGCCCTCCTCGTCCATCACGTACGTGTCGCCGGTCACGTTCCAGCCACCCTGCACGTACGTCTGCTGCCGCTCGGGGTCGTCGAGATATCGACAGCCCGTCGGGCCCCGCACCATCAGCCGCCCCATCTTCCCCGGTTCCACCTCGTTTCCGGCATCGTCCACCACGCGGGCACGGTAGCCGGGCACCGCGCGGCCGGTGGAGCCCGCGCGGATGTCGTCGCCGGCGGAGCTGATGAAGATGTGCAGCATCTCGGTGCTGCCGATCCCGTCGAAGATCCGGATCCCGGTGGCCTGGCGCCACGCCTCGAAGGTCGCGGCGGGGAGCGGCTCGCCGGCGCTCACGCACTTCCGCAGCGCCGACAGGTCGTAGTCCTTCGCCGCGGCCGCCATCGCGCGGTACGCGGTGGGCGCGGTGAAGCAGACGGTGGCGCGGAAGTCCTGCATCCCCTGCAGCAGCTGCGGCGGCGAGGCCTGCTCCAGCATCAGCGTGGCCGCGCCTACGCGCATGGGGAAGAGGACGTAGCCGCCCAGCCCGAAGGTGAACGCCAGCGGCGGCGACCCGCAGAACAGGTCGTCGGGCTCGGGCTTCAGGATGTGCGCTCCGAAGGTGTCGGCGCTGGCCAGCAGGTCGCGATGGAAGTGCATCGTCCCCTTCGGCGTTCCCGTCGTCCCGCTGGTGAACGCGATGATCGCCACGTCCTCGGCCGACGTGCGGACGTTCGCGAAGTCGGCGCGCGCGCCGCGCATCGCCCGCTCCAGCTCGCCGTCGTCCCCGCCGAAGAGCATGGTCCCCTGCAGCGTGGGCGAGGCTGACGCGGCGGTACGCAGCTCGTCGGCCAGCCGCGCGTCGCACAGGGCCAGGCGGATGCGCGCCTTGTCGGCGATCGCGGAGAGCTCGCGGGCGCGCAGGAGCGGCATGGTGGCCACCACGATCCCGCCGGCCTTCAGCACGCCGAACCACGCGGCAAAGGTCATCGGTCCGTTGTAGCCGCGCAGCAGCACGCGCTCGCCCGGCACCAGCCCCATCTCGCCCACCAGCACCCCGGCGATGCGGTTGGCCCGCTCCGTCAGCTCCGCGTACGTCCAGCGCACGCCGGGGGCGACCAGCGCAGGGCGGTCCGCGTGCCCGGCGGCGGCCATCGCGTCCAGGAACTCTTCCGCGGCGTTGATGTGCGGCCGCGCGGCGAGGTGGGGGACACCGGACAGGTCCATCGCCGGCCACAACTCCGGCGGCGGCAGGTGGTCGCGCGCGAAGGTGTCCACGTGCGCGGTGGGCGCGGCGTGCGTCTGCGGAGACGCGGTTTCGAGCATGTCAGCCGCCTCGTGAGGTGGCGAGGGGATGGGGATGGTGTCGATGGACATCGGGCCGCAAGCGGCAGGCCGGTAGGCGCTCGCCAGGTCTGGCGGGGGCGAATGAATTCGCTGCAACGACCACACGAAGTCCGCCTGCGCGGACTCAGGTTCCGGTGCCGTCGCGGCCAGAGTGCACGGTGAACGGGTCCGAAAAGCCTCGCGCGGTTTGCGAGGCTTCCTGTCGTTGTAGCCGTGGCGCCGTGGCTTCAGCCGCCTCCGGCAGAATCCGATTGCACTGCGAAGAGCTGGCCCGCGATCACCAGCTTCTGCACCTCGGTGGTGCCCTCGTAGATGCGGAGGGCTCGGACGTCGCGGTACAACGTCTCGACCACCGAGTCGCGGACGACGCCGCGGGCGCCCAGCAGCTGCACGGCGCGGTCCACCACGCGCTGGGCGGCCTCGGTGGCGTAGAGCTTGGCCATCGCGGCCTCGCGGGTGATGCGCGGGGCGCCGTTGTCGCGCGTCCACGCGGCGCGGTAGACCAGGAGCGCGGCTGCGTCCACGTCCAGCGCCATCTCGGCGAGCGCCGCCTTGGTGAGCTGATACTCGGCCAGGGGCTGGCCGAAGACGCGGCGCTCGCCGCTCCAGACAAGCGCCTCGTCCAGCGCGCGCCGGGCGAACCCCAGCGCCGCCGCGCCGACGGTGGAGCGGAAGACGTCGAGCGTGCCGAGCGCCACCTTCATCCCCCCGCCCGGCTCGCCGATCAGCGCATCCGCCTTTACGCGGCAGCCGTCGAACACCAGCGTGCCCAGCGGGTGCGGCGCGGTGACGTCGATGCGCTCGGACACGCGCAGGCCGGGGTTCTCCGCGTCCACCACCAGCGCCACGAAGCCGCGGTCGCCCGCCTCGGGGAAGCGCGCGAAGACGACGTAGCGGTCCGCGATCCCGCCGTTGGAGATCCACGTCTTGCTCCCGTCGATCACGAAGCCGCCGCCGTCGCGCCGGGCGGTGGTCTGCATCGCCATCACGTCGGAGCCTGCGTCCGCCTCGCTGATGGCGAACGCGGCGATCGCCTCGCCCGCCGCCACGGAGGAGAGCCAGCGCCGCTTCTGCTCATCGGACCCGAAGAGGGAGATCGGGCCGGATCCCAGGCCCTGCATGGCGAACGCGAAGTCGGCCAGTCCGCTCGCGTAAGCCAGCGTCTCGCGCGCGATGCAGAGCGAGCGCACGTCCAGCTGCGGCAGCGTGCCCCCGTACGGCGCGGGAACCGTGTAGCGCAGCCACCCGCCCTCCGCCAGCGCGGCCACCAGCGCACGGCACGCGTCGTCCACGCTGCCTGCGTGGTGCGCGAACAACTCCGCGTGCTCGGCCGTCCACGCGCGCAGCCCCTCCGCGAGCTCGCGGTGCGACGCGTCGAAGAAGGGCCAGGCGAGGAAGGTGGAATCGGGCATCGGGTACGGGCGAAGGGGTTCAGGGCGAATGAATTCGCTGCAACAAACACACGAAGCCCGCCTGCGCGGACTACATGCGTCGGCCCGAACGCGGGCGGCGGTGCACGGTGGACGGTTTTCCGCCGAACCCGGCGCTGCGGCTTCAGCCGCCGGTCTGCAATCCCTGGGGTTTCGGGATCAGTTCCCCTGGAAGACCGGCTTCTCCTTCGCGGCGAAGGCGCGGAAGGCACGGGCGAAGTCCTCGGTCTGCATGCAGATGGCCTGGGCCTGGGCCTCGGCCTCGATCGCCTCGTCCACGCCCATCGCCCACTCCTGGTGCAGGCAGCGTTTGGTCATCCCGTGCGCGAACGTGGGCCCCTCGCACAGCTGCCGCGCCAGCGCCAGCGCCTCGTCCTGCAAAATGTTTGGCTCGACCAAGCGATTGTAGAAGCCCCAGCGCTCCGCCTCTTCGCCGCCCAGGTTGCGGCCGGTGTAGAGCAGCTCGCTCGCGCGGCCCTGGCCGACGATGCGCGGGAGCATGGAGCAGGCGCCCATGTCGGCGCCGCTCAGGCCGACTTTCGTAAACAGGAACGCCACCTTGCTGCGCGCCGTTCCGATGCGCAGGTCGCTGGCCATCGCCAGGATCGCCCCCGCGCCCACGCAGATCCCATCGATGGCGGCGATCACGGGCTGGGGGCAGCCGCGGATCGCCTTCACCAGGTCGCCGGTCATGCGGGTGAAGGCGAGCAGGTCGTCCATCCGCCCTTCCTCCTTCATCTTCACCAGCGGCCCGATGATCTCGTGCACG
>DASSME010000502.1:0-2139 GCA_035689035.1 Longimicrobium sp.
CAACTTCTTCGGCAGCCTGATCTCGTTCGACGGCGTGCACCCGTCGTCGGCGGCGCACGTGATCTTCGCGCAGGAGTACGCCAAGGCGATCAACGCCAAGTACGGCACGCAGCTCACCACCTCGTGACGCGGCCGGCCTGACGGATCGGCGTAGAGGTCAGGGCGGGGCGGCTCCGGTTTTTCGGGGCCGCCCCGCCTCTCGTTGGTGGCCCGCCTGCGCCGCGCGCACGACCGAACCGCGGGATCCGGGCGTGTCCGTCCGCTGCGCTCCGAGCCGGGCTGCGCGCGGACGATACCGCCGTTGCCAACCGGGCGGGGGCTCGAGCTGACCGTCGAGCCCGTTCCGCCGTCAGGGCGTCGCCCGTGGCGCGGCGAGCCTGTACATTGGGGGAACAACCCTTCCGAAGGCCAGACGCATGACCGAACCGACCCCAGCAACCGGGATCCCGCCGTCCATCGACAAGATCCTGCGGCGCTTCGCCACCCTGTCGCCCGACATGACGCGGCAGGCCCTGGTGCAGTACGCCAACAAGCTTCCGCCCCTCCCCGAGCGCTACCAGGGGGTGGACACCGAGCAGTACCGCGTGCACGAGTGCCAGACGCCGGTGGCCATCTTCCCCGAGGTGGTGGACGGGAAGATGCACTACTACGCCGACGTGCCGCGTGAGAGCGCCGCCATCCGCGCGCTGCTGGCCATGCTCTTCGACGCGCTGAACGATCAGCCGCCGGAAGTGACGCTCGCCATCCCCCCCGACTTCGTGCGCCAGGTGATGGGGAAGATCGGGCTGCAGGCGCGCGAGGCCGGCCTGAACGCCATGGTCGAGCGCCTGAAGCGCGCCGCCCGCCACGCCGCCGCCGCCGAGGCGTAGACCCCGCGCGAGCTCCGCTCGGACCCGAGAGCGGCCGCCGGCGCTGCGAGGAAAGAATTGTCTCTCACGGAGTCCGCGGAGGGGCGGCCGCCACCCTGCTGGACGTCTCGTGGACTCCGTGAACTCCGTGAGAGAACCGTTTTCCGAGGCGGAGCTCACCGGCCGGGGGACGGGGAATACCGGGAGACGGTTGACCGCGCGTGAAGAAACCCGGCCGTGCGCAGGGATGCCGAAGCCTTCGCCCAAGTCGCGCGTCCGTCCCCCCGCGCCGGTGCGTCCGCACCCAAAAGCCCTTGCGCCGCGCCGCATCGCGCGTTCTTTTGTCGGCCCGGACGAACAGGAGACCCGAACCGATGAATCGAGCTTTCAGCGGCCTTTCGCGCCTGCCGCTCGCCGCGCTTGCGCTGGCCGCCGCCGTTGCGGGGTGCCACCCCGGCGGCGACTACGGCTACGACCGCGTGAGCTACCGCGAAGAGCCGGTGGTGCCGCAGGCCACCAACCCCGACCCGCCGCCGGTGCCCGCCGGCGGCCTGCCCGGCCAGACGCAGGCCAAGCTGGTGGCCAGGAACCTGCCCTCGGGCGTGACCCAGGCCATGGTCGACGAGGGGCAGAACCTCTTCGGCACGGTGTGCGCGGCGTGCCACGGCCCCGCGGGCGCCGGCACCCCCACCTGCCCGGCGCTGAACGACGGCAGCTGGATCAACATCACGGGGGCGTACCCCGAGATCGTGACCACCATCACCAACGGCGTGCCCCAGCCCAAGCAGCACCCGGGCGCCATGCCGCCCAGGGGCGGCGGCAGCTTCGACGACGCGCAGGTGAAGGCGCTGGCGGCGTACGTGTTCGCGCTGAGCCACCAGGGGGAGTCATGAGCACGCGCAACCCCGATCCCGGCAGTTCGGGCGAGACCGGCGACACCGTCCGCGCGCGCTACCGCGCCTGGGCCGAGGCCAACCCCCGCCCCCGCGGCCCCTCGGCCATCGGCATGCCCGACGTCGGCGAGGGCACTGTGCGGATGGCGGCGGCCGGCGTGGGCGTGCTCACCGGGCTCTTCCTGCTCACGCTGGCGGTCACCGCCTTCGTGGCGGCGCGCAGCTGGGGCACCATCGACCGCGGCGGCGCCGTGGTGGCCTACTTCCTCACCGGCGTCTTCCTCACCATCGCCGGCCTGGGGTGTATCTGGGCCACCCTCAACCACGTGTTCCGGGTGCTGGCGGGTCCTCCCGCCCACCACTGAACCGAGAGGGAACATTCGGCGCGCCGGGGCCAT
>DASSME010000503.1:0-11142 GCA_035689035.1 Longimicrobium sp.
CTCCCGCGCGGCCTTCCGCACCGTGATCCGTCAGGGGATCAGCGGCCCAGGTCTTCCTCGGCCTTGCCGAAGGTGTCCTGGATCTTCCCCTTCAGGCGGTCCAGCTTCCCCTCGTTCTGGAGGCTCTGGTCGCCCGTCAGCCCGCCGACCGCGTCCTTCACGCGGCCCTTCAGGTCGTTGCCCTGGCCTTCCAGCTGGTGGTCCAGGCCATCGTTCACCATGTCGCGGTCCGCCATCGTTCCCTCCTTGGTCACAGGTGCCCTCGCACACCCCGATCGAGGGTCCGACAGGCTTGTGCAAGGGATGTACCGGACCGGATGCGGCCGCTGTTCACATCTCCCGGTTTCACAAACACTTAACCCCGTTCACGCCGCGGCCGCCGCGGGCTCGTGGATGTGGTCCACGCGCAGGGTGCCGGGGGTGAGGGGGTGCGCCTTCAGCAGCTCGGCGTAGTAGACCAGGTTGCGCGCCAGGTTCCGCGCCATGGTGGGGCACGCCGGGTTGCGGCGGCGCTTGTCCGCGTCGTCCGCCGGGGGGAAGCCCACCTCGCCCACCCAGTAGGCGGCGCACTCGGGGGGCAGGGTGAAGCCCATCCAGGTCAGCACCATCATGATGCTCCCCATGGTCGCCAGCGCGCCGTCCTCGCTGCCGGTGATCACGATCCCGGCCACCTTGTTGTAGAGCGCGCTGCGGCCGGAGGCGTGGTACTCCTCGTCCAGCGCGTCCAGGCGTTCGATGGCGCGCTGCATCAGGCTCGAGCGCCCGCCCCACCAGATCGGCGTGGCGAAGATCACCACGTCCGCCGCCTTCAGCTTCGCCACGATCTCCGGCCAGTCGTCGTCCTCGCTCTCGCGGAAGCCCAGGCCCACGGGAAGGTGGGCGTCGGCCAGGCGCACCACGTCGGCCTCGATGGCGGTGTGCGTCCGCATCGCGTCGAGGACCAGGTCCGTCAGCTCGGCGGTGTTGGAGGGGGCGGGGGCGTGCTTCAGCGATCCGTTGAGCACCAGCACGCGCAGCGGGTCGCTCGCCGGCATGCTGCAGGGAAGGCTCGGCTTGGGCTTGTACATGGGCTCGATGGTCCGGTTCGGGCGGGAGGTGAATCGCGGAATGGTCCGGCACGCCCCGTTGGAGGACGATGTCCCGCCGCCGGTTACACCCGCTGGACAGAATGCAACCTCCTGCACGACAGGTGTTTACGCGAATTGCCGCACCACACTGGTGCAGCGCGCACCACACCGGTTCACACACCTCAGCGGACGGAACATCAGAAGCCGTTGTCAGGATGGACGTTACATCGATCGAGGAACGGTCCGGATTGTGGCGCCGTGCTTGCCGCATCCCCGGTACGGCGAAACCCGTCTCGCTGCTCCTGCCTGGCCGCCCCCCGGCCGGACGTGACCCACTCACCTGGAACGACCAAGGAGAACCCATGCCCCGCATCCACGTACCGGCGCTCGCGGTGTTGGCGCTGGCCACCGCCGCCTGCGCCGACAGCGCGGTCACCGGCGCCGCGCCCGACCGCACCCCCGTTGCCGCGGCACCCTCGCGCGCGCCCGAGCAGGTGATGCCGGGTGAGGTGCTGGTGAAGTTCAAGCCCGGTGCCGACTTCAACCGCGTGAGCGCCGCGCACGGGCTGCGGCTGAGCCGCAGCGGGTACAAGAACGCCTTCGAGGTGCTGCAGGTGGCCGTGGGGAACGAGCGCGCCGCCGCGGCCGAGCTGGCGGCCGACCCGCGGGTGGAGTGGGCCGAGCCCAACTACCTGCGCCAGGCCACCGCCATCAACCCCAACCTGTGGGCGTTCTTCAACCCCGGCGGGTTGAACATGAAGTACAGCTCCGGCGGGAGCAAAGGGCAGCCGATCGGCGCCAGCAACGCGTCGATCGCCGACGCCGACATGGACAACATCGAGGCGTACGCCGCGGGCGGCGCCGACGTGGTGATCGGCTCGATCGACACCGGCGTGGACCTGACGCACGTGGAGTTCACCGGCCGCCTGATCGCCGGGCAGGACTGGTACAACAACGACGCCGACCCCACCGACGACGACGGCCACGGCTCGCACACCACGGGCACCATGGCGGGGACCACGGTGGGCGTGGCGGGCGTCTCGGGCGCGGCCCCGCACGTGAAGGTGTACGTGCAGAAGGTGTGCGGCCGGCGTGGCTGCCCCACCAGCGCGATCGTGAGCGCCATTCGCGCGGCGGCCGACTATCCCAACCTGGTGGCCATGAACCTGTCGCTGGGCGGCAGCAGCGAGAGCCAGGCCGAGAAGGACGCCATCGCCTACGCCACCAGCAAGAACGTGCTGGTGATCGCCAGCGCGGGGAACGCGGGCACCGGCACGGTGGAGTGCCCGGCCTGTGACCCCAACGCCATCTCGGTGTCGTCCACCACCTGGCGCGACGTGCTGGCCTCGTACAGCAGCTACGGCCCCGGGCTCGACATCAGCGCGCCGGGCGGGCTGTGCTACAGCAACACCACCCCCGAGGGTTGCATCTACAGCGCGTACAAGGGCGGCGGCTACGCCTGGCTGCAGGGCACCTCGATGGCGGCCCCGCAGGTCACCGGCACGGCGGCGATCGTGGCCAGCGTGACCGGCCTGCGCGGCTCGGCGCTGCGCACGCGCATCCTCTCCACGGCCGACGACCTGGGCGCCGCGGGCACCGACAACACCTTCGGCGCCGGCCGCGTGAACGCCTACCGCGCCGTCACCGGCAGCACGCTGGCCGCGGGGCTGTAACCAGACCCCTGCCTGGCAACGAGCGCCGGCTTCCCTCGCGGGGAGCCGGCGCTCGCTCGTTTTCCACACATTCCAAACAGCGGGTCACACGGAGCAGCGGAGGGCAACGGAGCAGCGGAGAACAGCAACCGCAACCGCAACGGCATTGGCTCTCATCCCGTTTGTGGGAAATGACTGTGCATTCGGCACCCAACCCGCCGCCTCGTCATCCTGAGCCTCAGGATGACGAAGCTTGCGATAATCGGCTCGAATGCAGAATCGATCGTAGAAGTCGGTGTCACGGAGGACGGAAGAACTTCCGCAACCGTCCTCGGTGAGAGCTCCCCGCAGTTCGCAGTTCTCCGCTGCTCCGTTGCCCTCCGCTGCTCCGTGTGCCCCCGCGGTTGCCGTTGCTGTGCAAGGAAGTGTGGATCACACCGCCGCCAGCACCTCGCCGCCGTGGATGGCCGCGTGCTCGGGGAGCGCGTCCACCACCTTGCCGTCGAAGAGGTGGATGGTGCGGTCGGCGTACTCGGCGTAGCGCGGGTCGTGCGTCACCATCACGATGGTCGCTCCCTGCCCGTGCAGCTCGGCCAGCAGGTCCATCACCTGCCCGCCGTTGGCCGAGTCCAGGTTCCCCGTCGGCTCGTCGGCGAGGAGGACGGACGGGCCGCCGGCGATCGCCCGGGCCACGGCGACACGCTGCTGCTGGCCGCCCGAGAGCTGGCTGGGAAAGTGCTTCGTACGGTGGCTCATCCCCACCTTCTCCAGCGCCTGCGCCACGCGCGCCCGGCGCTCGGACGACGGCATGCCGCGGTAGGTGAGCGGCAGCTCCACGTTCTCGGCCACGCTCAGGTCGCCGATCAGGTTGAACGCCTGGAAGATGAAGCCGATCTCGCGGTTGCGGATCTCGGCGCGGCGGCTGGCGGGGAGGTCGCTCACGGGGGTGCCGTTCAGCACGTAGTCGCCGCCGCTGGGCGAGTCCAGCAGCCCCAGGATCGAGAGCAGCGTGGTCTTGCCGCACCCCGACGGCCCGGCGATCGACACGTACTCGCCGCGCAGGATGTCCAGGCTCACCCCGGCCAGCGCGTGGGTCTCCAGCTCCTCGGTCTCGAACACGCGGGTCACCTCCCGCATGTGGATCAGCGACTGGGTCGCGGTCATCGTTCGTTCTCCGTTGATGAAGGTGCGGCGCCGGCCCGCGCGGGCCGGCGCGGTTCAGTCACTCGTAGCGCAGGGCGGTGTTGGGGTCCACGCGGGTGGCGCGCACGGCGGGCACCAGGCACGCCGCCACCGTGCTCACCACCAGCACCGCGATGGTGGCCGCGTAGGTGAGCGGGTCCAGCGCGTTCACCTGGAAGAGGATGAGCGTGAGCAGCCGCCCCAGCAGGTAGGCCAGCCCCAGCCCCAGCACCAGGCCGATCGCCAGCTGGATCAGCCCCGCGCGCATGATCAGCCGCACCACGTCGCCCGGCTGGGCGCCCAGGGCCATGCGCACCCCCATCTCGCGGGTGCGGCGGGCCACGTTGAACGCCATCACCCCGTACAGGCCCACGGCGGCCAGGACCAGGGCGACCGCGCCCATGATCATGAACAGCGCGCCGAACACCCGGTAGAACCAGCTCTCCTCGTCGATCCGCTCCTGCAGCGTCTTCACGAAGTAGATCGGAAGGTCGGGGTCCAGCCCCGTCACCAGGTCGCGCACCGGCGTGGTCATCGCCGCCGGGGTGCCGCCGGTGCGGATCGTCACCGACATGTAGCGCTGCGGCGACTGCGGGAAGGGGAGGTAGACCGTCTCGGGCGTCTTGTTCTCGAGCCCGTCGTTCCACATGTCGGGGACCACGCCCACGATGGTGCGCCACGGCTCGGTGCTCCGCGCGTCGCCGATCCGGAAGCGGCGCCCCACCGGGTTGCGCGTGCCGAAGTACTTGGTGGCGAAGGTGTGGCTGACGATGGCCACCGGCTCGCTGGCGCGCGTGTCGGCGCTGCCGAAGTCGCGCCCGTCCACCCCCACCCGGAAGGTGCGGAAGTACCCGGGGTAGGTGGTCACGTAGTGCGTGCTGGGGTAGTCGGCGTCGCGCGCGTACGCCTTTCCCTCCACCGCGAACGTCTGCGTGGGCGCGCCGAGGACGGGGAGCATCCCGGTGAGGGTGTAGCTCTCCACCCCGCGCACGTCGCCGAGGCGCTGGTACAGCTGGTCGAAGAAGCGCACCTGCGCCGCGCTGTCGCGGTAGACGGACTCGGGCAACGCCACGCGCGCGGTGAAGATGCTCTTCGTGGGGAAGCCGTAGTCCGCCGTGCGCAGCCGGGTGACGCTCTTGATGGTGAGCCCCGCCGCCACCAGGAGGCCCACCGAGAGCGCGATCTCGAACACCACCAGCACGCGCGAGATCATCCCGCCGCGGAAGCTGCTGGAGCCGCGCGACTCGTCCTTCAGCACCTCGTTCACGTTGGCGCCCGAGGCCCGGATCGCCGGCAGCACGCCGCTCACCAGGGTGGCGAACAGGGTGATGCCGAGGACGAAGAGGAGGATCGGCCCGTCGATCTTGATCACGATGAAGAAGGGGGGCTCGGTGCTGGCGATGGCGTCGTTGAACAGCTTGACGCCCACGAAGGCCAGCCCGGTCCCGATCACCGCCGCGACGGCCGCCATCACCAGCGGCTCGGTCAGGAACTGCATGACGATGCGGCCGCGGCTGGCGCCCATCGCGGTGCGGATCCCCACCTCCTTGGCCCGCATCGCCGCCTGCGAAAGGAGGAGGTTGGCCACGTTGGCGCAGGCGATCAGCAGCACCAGGAACACCGCGAACAGCATGGTGCTGAGCAGCCCCACCGCCTCGGGGCCAATGAAGCTCTTGGTGTACGGCTCCGCGTAGGCGGTGATGTCCCGGTTGCTCTCGGGGTACTGGCCGGCGAGCCGCCGCGCGATCCCCGCCACCTCCAGGTTCGCCCGGTCGATGCCGACGCCGGGCTTCAGCCGTCCGAACACGTCCACCCAGTCGCCCTCTCCGCGCCTGGCGGGGAGCGCCTGGCGCAGCGGCACCCACAGCCGTTCGTGGGCGGGGAAGGCGAACCCCTGGGGCATCACCCCGATCACCTCGGCCGGCTCGCCGTTCACGCGGATGGTGCGGCCGACGATGCCGCGGTCGCCGCCGTAACGGCTCTGCCACAGCTCGTAGCCCAGCACCACGATGGCCGGCGCGCCCGGCGCGTCCTCGCCCGGGCGGAAGGTGCGGCCCAGCAGCGGCCGCACGTGCAGCAGGTCGAAGGCGTTGGCGGTCATCCAGGCCCCGTCGAAGCGCTCGGGCTTCTCGCTGCCGCTGACGGTGACGGTGCCGTTGTTGAACGCGGCCAGCCCCTCGAACGAGCGCTGCTGGGCGCGGTAGTCGTTGAAGTCGTGCAGGGTGACCGACATGCGGCTCTGGTCACGCGCCGGGTTCGCGCGGCGGATGCTCACCACGCGCTCACCGTGCTCGAACGGCAGCCCGCGCATCAGGGCGCCGTACACGATGCTGAACATGGTGGTGGTCAGCCCGATGCCCAGCGCCAGCGTGAGCACCGAGATCGCCGAGAACCCCGGGTTGTGGACCAGTTTCCGCGCGCCGTAGCGCAGGTCCTGGAGAAGGGACATGGATCCGGCTCCGGTATTCGGGATGGGGCGGGGGCGGGAGAGTTCGCCCCGGATTCCGGAGGGCGGGCGGAGGAAGCCGCGCCCATTGGAAGAGAGATCGTGGGCGGCCCTACGGCGGGCTTCAGGGGGAGGTTTCGTGAGTAGCTGGATTTTGTATACGGCGCCACGAATCGGCCACAACGAATTCAGTCAGACCGCCGAGTCCGGCCTGCGCGGCACGACCGGGCACGCGTGGGCGCGATCTGCGCTCGAACTCGTACAGTGTCACGCTTCCCTCACCGGGATCGTTCTCTTACGATTTAAATTGACCCGTGAATCGCGCGGGCGTCTACTTTGCCGTCCTCCGCTCTCGCCTCTCTTCCCGATGCCCCGCTCTTCCCTTCTCGGCCGCATCCTCCCGCCGGCCTGCGCGGCCGCGGCCCTGCTCGCGTCCGCCGCCCGCCCGTCCGCCGCCCAGGCGAACGGTTGCGCCGCCGCCGCGCCGATCCCCGCCTCCGTCCGCCCCCTCTTGGACGCACGGCGCGATCGCGACCGCTCGGCGCACCGGTTCGCGCGGCCGTTCGCGTGCGACGCGGACTTCGCCCCGCCCACGGTGCGCATCGTGTCGGGCGCGGGGCGCGGCACCACGCCGGTGGCGACCGTCCGCTTCACCGCCGCGGACGGCGCCGGTCTCGATCCATCCCCCGCCGCCACGCTGGACGGAGCCGCGGTGCCGGTGCAATCCGCCGGGGTGGAGGGCGGCGAGGCCGCGTTCGCCGTCACGGTGCAGCTCACGCCCGACCGGCCGCACACGCTGGAAGTCTCGGTGTGGGACGCGGCGGGGAACCGCGCGACCCGCCGCGCGCTGCTGAGCTACGACGCGTCGGGGCGGATGCCGCTGGTGCGCGCGGGCTCGTTCGGCTCCCAGCCGGTGAACAGCAGCACGGGCGCCGCCCCCGCCACCGAGGCGTACGCCGGCTCGGCCGCGGCGCCCGCACCCGACCTGCTCCCCAACGCGGGGACCACGGTGGAGCGCAGCCTGTGCCTGGCGGTGTCGGTGGGTGCCGGCGCCGCGTCGGAGTGCGGCGACCTGCGGCTGGTGCACCCGCTGCCGGCGGTACGCACTTACAACCGGTCGCGGGGGGCGGCGCTGCTGTACAACAGCCAGTTGGCGCACCCGCACCCGCTGGTGACGGCGCAGGTCACCGTCCCCGCCGGAGCGGGCACCCCGGCCACGGTTACGGCCACGTTGACTGTGGGCGGCGTGCAGCGGCAGTCGCGCAGCTGGGGCGGCAGCGACTTTCCGCCCGGCGCCGAGCGGCAGGTGGTGCTGGACTTCGACGCGCTGGACCTGCCGACCGGTGTCTATCCCTACACGGTCGAGGTGACCAGCTGGTACGGCGGGGTGCCGTATCCGTCGCAGGTGCAGGGCGAGCTGGCGATCGTCAACCGGAGCGACAGCCACTTCGGCGCGGGGTGGTGGCTGGCCGGGTGGGAGGGGCTGTACTTCATCGACAACCACACGCGCCTGCTCTGGGTGGGCGGCGACGGCAGCACGCGCGTCTACTCCATCGCCGGCAGCTGGGGCACCTGGACGGCACCCACGCTCGACCGGCCCGACACCATCACCTACGGCTCCACGGCCGAGTACACCGGCTACACGCGCAAGCTGCCCGGCGGGGCGAAGATCCTGTACAACGGCGCCGGCGTGCACGAGCACACCGAAGACCGGCTGCACCGCCGCACCACTTTCCTGTACGACGGCAACACCGGCGCGCTGACGGTGGTGAAGTTCCCGTCCCCCGTGCGCGCCTGGATGTACGACTACTCGTACGTGTTCGTGAACGGCAGCCCGGGCGGGCGGATGTCCAGCGTGGTGCTGTACGCGGGGAACCAGAGCCGCACCGTGGAGGTGACGTGCTGCATGGCCGAGGGGCAGCCCACCCGCATCGTCGACCCCGGCGGCGACACCACCTGGATCGGCACCTACGCCGGCGGCGTGCGCACCCGCCGCATCACGCAGGTGAACTTCCCCGGCAACCGCGTGGTGGACTACACCTACGACGCGGGCTTCAAGCTGCGCACCGTGCGCGTGGAGATGCGGGGCACCACGGCCGACCTCGTCACCACCCTGGTCCCGCAGGAGACGCGGGGGATGGGCGGTCCGCCGCTCCCCATGGACAGCGTCTACACCCTGCTCGACGGCCCGCGCGCCGACGCGGCCGACATCACGAAGTTCTGGGTGGACCGCTGGGGGCACCCCTGGAAGACGCGGAACGCGCTGGGCCACGAGGCGATGTCGTGGCGCACCGACGCGCGCTTCCCCGCGCTGTTCACGGTGACGCAGGCGCCCAACGGGCTGGTGACCCGCGCCTGGTACGACGCGCGCGGCAACGTCGACTCCACCCGCGTGGAGAACCCCTTGGGCGACGGGCGCCACGCCGTCACGCGCTACACCTACGGGAACGCCGCCTGGCCCGATTTCGTCACCCGCATCACCCTGCCGCACGGCGAGATCACCGACGTCGGCTACGATTCGGCCGGGAACCGGGCGTGGCAGCAGGACGGCCGCGGCGCCGTGAGCCGCGTCACCTTCGGCTACGACGCGCTGGGCCTCCCCGCCTGGGTGCGCGACCCGTACGGCCGCGCGGACTCGGTGCGCTACGACGCCCGCGCCAACCCGCACGCCACCCGCAGCGCGCTGGGCTTCTGGTCCCTGGCCTACGCCGACGACCTGGGCCGCGACACGCTCTCCATCACCCCGACGGACAGCGCGAGCACCGCCACCGATTCGGCCGCGCTCAAGACCGCCGGCGTGCGCACCCGCACCGTCTACGACGACGCCGGCCGTCCGCTGCTGACGCAGACCATCGGCCCGGCCACCGTCTATCCGCGCACCTATACGGGCGTGCCCGAGGTGCCGGGGCCGCTGACGCTCTCCGTCCGCAACGTGTACGACCACGGGCTGCTGGTGCGCACCGACCGCTGGTCCACCCCCGATTCGGCCCACGTGGACACCCTCACCACCCGCTGGCGCTACGACCCGGCGGGGCGGAAGGTGGCCGAGCTCGCGCCTACTTCCCCCGACTCGGCCGAGCGCAGGGACAGCACGGTCTACGACCCGGCCGGCAACGTGGTCCGCACCATCGACCGCCTGGGCCAGCAGGTCACGATGCAGTACGACGAGCTGGGCCGGCTGGTCCAGCGCACCCTCCCCGCCACCGCCGGCGCCGGCCCCGACGTCGAGACCTTCACCTACGACGAGATGGGGCGGATGCGCTCGGCCCTCAACTCCGCCGCGCGGGTGCGGCGCGGCTACCTCCCCGGCGGCGCGCTGGCGGCCGACACGCTGGAGATCGCGACGGAGAGCTTCGCCTGGGGCCGCCACCTCTACCTCACCCGCTACGGCTACGACCTGGAGGGACGGCGGACCACGATGACGGTGCCCGACAGCGTGGCCCCTTCATCCACCCAGAAGCAGTTCCAGTACGCGTACGATCCGGTGACCGGCGCGCTGCGGACCGTCACCGATCCGTTGGGGAACGTGACCACCTTCGCCCAGCGGCTGGACGGCGCGCTCGACACCCTGCGCCTCCCGGGCGCCATCACCGAGACCTACGCCTACGACGCCGACGGCCAGATGACGCGCCGGCTGCGCACGCAAACCGCGGGCGGCTGGGCCTATCCGCTGTACGCGGATACGACGGTCTACACCGCGCGCGGGAAGGTGGCGTACGCCGCGCAGCTGGACGGCAACGCGCGGATGCACTACGACGGACTGGGCCACCTGGTGCACTCGTTCTCGCACGACGCCGAGGCGCACACCGGGCAGGACTCGGAAGAGGAATATCGCTACGACGCGCTGGGGAACGCACTGTGGCACCGCAACTCCGCGTACACCACCCAGTCGGCCCCTCCCACGGGTCCGATCTATCCGGTGTCCCAGTACTACCAGCGGTGGACGGGCCGTCACTACGCCACGTTGAAGGCGGCTGACGAGACGCTACAGGGCGCGCTCCGCCCACGCGCAGACGCGTTCCGCGCGTTCGACGCCGCCGGAAACCTGAAACAGAACGACGAGACCAACTCGGTGCGCCTCCTCTATGGCGCCACCGCGATCGGCACCGGCGGCTCGCGGCCTCGCATCCGGACGCTCTACGCGCAACCCGACGAATCGCAGATCCTCGGCGCTGTTACGGGCGTGTCCGACGGCATGCTGTCCACCTCCACCGTGTACGGCTACCGCGGCGACGGGCGCCTGGTGAGCGTAAACCGGACGGCGGGTTGCGTGTACCTGATGGGTCAGGACGTGTGCGCCAGCCAGGTACCCGACTACACCAGCCAGACGCGCCTGGAGACGTACCGCTACGACGCGCTAGGGCGGCGCGTATGGGTGAAGACGGTAACGCCGGGTACCGGGGCGATCGGCCAGTGCTCGTTCCGCTGCGACAACACCACGCGCCGAACGATCTGGGACGGCGACCAGGTGCTGGCCGAAATCCGCTACCCCAACGGCCAGGGCGAGCAGGACAGCGGGCTCGACTCGGCCAACGTGGCGGCGCTGGGCGAGATCGCGCTACGGCCCACCACCCAGGCGGGCCACGCGTACGGCGGGAAGAACACGTCGGACTGGGCGCAGCATGGACGCGTGCTGTACGTTCACGCCGGCGGCATCGACCAGCCGCTGGGGCTGATCCGGATGGATTACAGCCACACCTTCCCGGCGCCGGTCCTGATCGTGCCGCACGCCAACTGGCGCGGCATGTACGAGCAAGGCACCGTCGTTGCGAACCAGGTGTGCAGGGACGTCTGG
>DASSME010000504.1:0-31604 GCA_035689035.1 Longimicrobium sp.
TTTCGCGGCAATCCCGGCGGGAAGCACACCCGCCGGTGCGTGTTTCCGGGGCCCGGCGCCCCACCCCTTTCCGCACCCCCGACCCCCATGATCCAACTCTTCCGCAGGAAGCCCATCGCCGAGCTGGTGGCCGAGGGCGACCACCCCAACGCCCTCAAGCGCGAGCTGGGTGCCGGCGACCTGGTGATGCTGGCGATCGGCGCGGTGATCGGCGCGGGCATCTTCGGCGCCATCGGCACCGCCGCCGCGGGGCAGACCGACGCGCAGGGGCACGTGATCCGCAGCGGCGCCGGGCCGGCGCTGGTGCTGAGCTTCGTGCTGCTGGGCTTCGCCTGCGCGCTGGCGGCGCTCTGCTACGCCGAGCTGGCGTCCATGATCCCGCAGGCCGGGAGCGCCTACGCCTACTCGTACGCCACCCTGGGCGAGGTGGTGGCCTGGATCATCGGGTGGGACCTGATCCTGGAGTACGCGGTGGGGAACGTGGCCGTGGCCATCAGCTGGGGCGACTACTTCAAGACGCTCACCGGCGGGCTGTTGCACCTGCCGCCCTGGCTGACCACGGGGTACCGGACGGCGCTGCTGAGCAGCGACCCCACCATCCACGGCCTGCTGGACCAGGCGCCGCGCGTCCTGGGGATCCCGATCCTGGTGAACGTGCCGGCGTTCGCCATCGTGATGCTGATCACCTGGCTGCTGCTGCGCGGCGTGCGCGAGAGCGCGCGGGCCAACAACATCATGGTGGTGATCAAGCTGGTGGCGCTGGCGCTGTTCGTGATCGTGGGGCTGACCAAGATCAAGGCGTCGAACTACCATCCGTTCATGCCCAACGGCTTCGCGGGGGTGCACCACGGCGCCGCGATCGTGTTCTTCGCCTACATCGGCTTCGACGCGATCAGCACCGCGGCCGAGGAGACCAAGAACCCGCAGCGCAACCTGCCGCTGGGGATCCTGGGCGGGCTGGCGATCTGCACCGTGATCTACGTGATCGTGGGCGCGGTGCTGACGGGGATGGTGAAGTACACCGAGCTGGACCCCAGCCTGCACGCCGACCCGCTGGCGTACGCGCTGCAGCGGGTGGGGCTCTCCACCGCCGGGTGGCTGGTGGCGCTGGGCGCGGTGGTGAGCATGACGGCGGTGCTGCTGGTGTTCCAGTACGGCCAGCCGCGCATCTTCTTCTCCATGGCGCGCGACGGGCTGCTGCCGCAGTGGGCCGCCAAGGTGCACCACCGCCACCGCACGCCGTACGTCACCACCGTGCTCACCGGCCTGTTCGTGGGGCTGTGGTCGCTGATCGGCGACGCCGGCGAAACCTACGACCTGACCAACATCGGCACCCTGTTCGCCTTCGTGCTGGTGTGCGTGGGCGTGCTGGTGCTGCGCTACACCGAGCCCGAGCGCCCGCGGCCGTTCCGCGTGCCGTTCGCGTGGCCGGTGTGCCTGGGCGGCGCCGCGGCGTGCCTGTTCGTGATGTGGGGGCTGCCCCGCACGGCGTGGGAGCGGTTCGGGATCTGGCTGGCCATCGGCCTGGTCTTCTACTTCCTGTACGGCTACCGCAGGAGCACGCTGCGCCGCGGCGCGCCGCCGGTGGAGCCCACCAGCTGAGCTCCGGCATCCGCACCGGATCGCGAGAGCGCCCCTCCCGGGCCACGGGAGGGGCGCTTCGTTTGGATGGCCCTGCGGTGATTGCGGATGATACCCGGATCCGAAACTCGGTCGTCCGTACCGGCCCAGCGGATGGGTCACACGGAGCAGCGAAGTGCAACGGAGCAGCGGAGAACTGCACCCGCGGCGAGATTTCCTCCGCCGCGGAAGATGACGAAGCGCCCCTCCGGAACGGCTGGAGGGGCGCTTCTCCGTCTGATCCGCAGACCCGCTCAGGGCGTGCAGCAGGTGCCGTACACGGTGGGCCGCGTGATGCAGGCCGTACCCGTGATCACGGCGGCGGCCTTGTCGGCCTCGCAGGGGACTTCCGTTTCGAACGAGGCGATCCGCAGATCGTCCACGTCCAGCATCAGCTTCTTCATGCGTTGCTCCAGGGTGGTGGGGTGATGGTCAGGGCGTGCAGCAGGTACCATCGCGCGTGGGAACGGTTGGGCAGCGGGGACAGGTGAGCCCCGAAAGGCCCTGTGCCGCGATCGTCCCGCGCCCGGCGTCGTCCGTCTCGGTGTCGAACGAGGCGACCTGCAGCTCATCGATCGTCAGCTTCAGCTTCTTCACCGGACTTCTCCCGGGCTGGTGGATGAACCGCGACGTCGAGGTCACGGCGTGCAGCAGGTGTTCACCTTGGTGGGGCAGGTCCTGCAGGTGTAGGCCGCACCGGAGATCATCGGCGCCTCCATCCACTCGCGCTCGTCCATGCGCTCCGTCTCGAACGACACCACGGCAAGCTCCTCTACGGCCAGCCTGATCTTCTTCTGCATCGTCGTCTCCTCCGTGTGGATGAATGGTTGCGCTACGGAGTGCGCATGCTAGCCCAACCGGATCACGCACGAAAGTGCAACGTCACGCCATTCCGTGCATCATCCTTAGCCTTTCCACTCCGGCACCGGACGAGAGCCCCGGCAACCGCGGGGGGTCATGGGGAGGAACGGAAAACCGCCGGAAGCAACGGAGAAACTGCGCGTGTTCCCCCTCCCTTTCGAGTGACTACAGTGATTCCTCACCGCCACCCGAAGCTGCGGGCGCGCGCGAAGTCTCCGCTCCTCCGTTCTTCTCCGCTGCTCCGTGTGATCCGCTGTTCCTGGAATCTGCCCCGCGATGACCACCGGACAGCATGCAGTGTCCGCCGAACGGATTGAGTGCATGAAGTGCACGGCGAGCGCATCGCCTTTCGCGTCCGCTGAAGACGAGAACCTGCGTCCTGCGTGCACTTTCGCGCACCTCTCCAGCCGCGGCGTCAAGGTGCACGTGGCAAACGGCCACCTGGCAATAACTTATACAGCGTGGACAAACGGGACGTAACTCCAAGTATCTGAAAGGATAAGGGTTTACAAGTCAGCGAAGTACACGATTCCCTGTGCTTGATTCGGAAATTCTTCGGTATTACCCTTGCTCAGTGTAGAGTACCGATCGCGCCACCGTGCGCACAGTGAACGTTCGCGGAGAGACCGTCTTGAGCACAGCCGCCGCCCACGATCTCAACAAGCTCAAGCAGGAGCTGGAGAAGCGGTTCGGAAGCGCGGTGCGCCCCCTCCACGCCACCGAGGAGCAGCGCCCGGGCTTCCGCACCGGCGTGCGCGCGCTGGACCAGCTCCTTCCCGCCGGCGTGCCGCGCGGCGCGCTGAGCCTGTGGACCGGCGAGGAGACCTCGGGCCGCACCGCCGCCGTGCGCGCGCTGGTGGAGGCCGCGACCAAGCAGACGCTGGCCGCGCTGGTGGACGCCACCCGCACCCTGGACCCCGCCGCCTGGTGCGGCCCGCACGGCCACTCCGCGCCCGGGCTGTGGGTGGCGCGTCCGCCGACGCCCGCGCAGGTGATGGAGGGCGCGTGGGTGGCCGAGGCGCTGCTGCGCACGGGCGCCTTCGGGCTGGTGGTGCTCGACGGCCCCGCGCCCGACCCCACCGAGGCGCACCGGCTGCGCGCGCTGGCCCGCGAGACCGACACCGCGCTCCTGGTCTCCACCCCCGACGCGTCGCCCGGGTGGAAGGCCGACGTGCGGCTGGAGTTCCGCCGTGGGGGGCAGGGCGCGGGCTTGAGCACCGGCGGCCGCTACCGCCGCGGCGCGGGCGTCCGGCTGGCCCGCGGCACCGGCGCGCGCACGGGCGAGCGGATGGTGGAGCTGGTGCACCGGCCGCACTCCCTGCTGAACACCGCCCCCTGGACGGCCGACCGCCGCGCCGCCGCCCGCCGCTGAGCCTGAAGATGGAGACCAGCGCCGCCCGCCGCATCGCCTGCATCCGCCTCCCCGCCAGCGCCGAGGAGACGTTCGACGCGGGCGCGCGCGCGGCGCTGGCGGGGGCGCTGCTGCGCGCCGCCCCGCGCGTGACCCCCGTGCGCGGCCACCCCCGCGCGCTCTGGGCCGACGCCGGCGGGATGGAGCGCAGGGGCGGCGACGCGGCGGTCGCGCGGGCGCTGCTCGCCGCGGCGCGCGAGGCCGGCGTGCACGCGCGCGTGGGCGTGGCCGGCACCTGCATCGCCGCGGCGGCGGCCACGCGCGAGCCGGGGACGCCGTTCCGCGTGGTGTCGCCCGGCGCGGACGCGGCGTACCTGCGCCGCCGCTCGCTGGCCGTGCTCCCCGTCTCGCCCCAGCTGCGCGAGACGCTGCGGCTGCTGGGGATCACCACCTGCGGCGCGCTGGCGGCGCTCACCCCGGCCGACGTGGAGCTGCGCTTCGGCAAGGACGGGGTGGCCGCGTGGCGGCTGGCGCGCGCCGACGACCCGCGCTGGCCCTTCCGCCCGGCGGACCCCGGCACTCCATCCGCCGAGGCCGAGCTGGAGCCGCCGGTGGACAGCACCGAGCCGCTGCGCTTCCTGGTCCCCGGCCTGATCGACGCCGTCTGCCGGCAGCTGGCCGAGCGCCAGCGCATCCCCGCGGCGCTGCGGATGGTGCTGACCATCGACGGGGTGGTGCGCGGCGAGGAGGTGCGCGACGTCCGCCCCGCGCGCCCCACGGCCGAGCCGCGGGTGCTGGCGGACCTCTGCCGCCGCGTGCTGGAGAACCAGCCGCCCAACGGACCCGTCGCCGGCGTGCGCATCGAGGCGCCGGAAGACGGCGTGGCGCGGGCGGACCAGCTCGACGCCTTCCGCACCCCGGCGCCCGACCCCGGCGCGCTGCACGCCGCGCTCCTCCCCGTGTTCGCGCGCTGGGGCGAGGGCGCGCTCTCCACGGCCGCGCACCACGGCGCCCACCTTCCCGGCGAGCACGCCGCGTGGGATCCGTTGGGGAGCGGCGGGATCGCGGCGTTCACCCACGCCCAGCCGCCGGGGAGCGACGTGCCCGCGGACGAGGGCCCGGAGCTCGGCCGCGGGTACCTGGACCTGTGCCTGCGCCGCCTTCCCGAGCCCGCCCCGGTGCAGGTGCGCGAGGGCGAGGGGCGCAGGCCGGCGGCGGTGGAGCTACAACCCCTGAGAACGGCTTCACTTGGAGCGGAAACGGGGGTTGTCAAGGGGAGTTTTCCACCGGGACTGTGGAAAACTCGGTGCGAGGGGCCCGAACGCATTTCGGGGGCTTGGTGGGCCGCCGGAAACGCCCGCGAGTACTGGCGGGTGGAGGCGCCGGACGGGTGGCTGGGGCTGCTCTTCCGCGATGCCGCCAGCGGCCGGTGGTACCTGGAGGGATGGTACGATTAGACGAACCCGTTACACGTCGGTGTGACGGCGCAATGGGCGCGAAATTCCCGTAAGTGCAGATGCCGCAAGGAGATTACGTAGAGCTGCACGCCCACAGCGCCTTTTCGCTCGGTGACGGTTCGTCCACGCCCGAGTCGCTGGCCGCGCGCGCCGCCGAGCTCCGTTACACGGCGCTGGCGCTGACCGACCACGACGACGTGGGCGGCGCCGTGCGCTTCGCGAAGGCGTGTGAAGCTTCTGGAATTTTTCCGATTTTCGGGGCGGAAATCACGCTGGCGGACCGCTCTCACCTCACCCTTCTTGTGGAAAACCCCGCGGGATGGGGGAACCTGTGCACCCTCCTCTCCCGCGGCAGGATGCTGTCCCCCCGGGGCGCTCCCGGGGTGACATTCGACGACGTGGCGGAGCACGCGGACGGGCTGGTCGCGCTCTCCGGGTGCCCCCGCGGGCGCATCCCGCGGCTGCTGGGCGAGGAGCGCTGGGCCGAGGCCCGCGAGCACGCCGGCCGCCTGCGCGACGCGTTCGGCGAGCGCGCGTATCTCGAGCTCTGGGACCACCGCACCCACGCCGAGGCGTCGCTCTGCGCCGAGCTGCTGGAGCTGGCCCGCGAGACCGGGATGCCGTGGACGGTGACGCACGACGTGCACTACGCCGCCCCCGAGGGCCGCGCCGTGCACGACGCGCTGGTCTGCGTCACCCGGCAGCTGACGCTGGACGAGGCGCATCGCCGCGGCGTCCTGCGCCCGTCGGCCGAGTGGTGCCTGCAGAAGCCGGCCGAGATGGCGCGCCGCTGGAGGTCGGCGCCGGAAGGCGTCCGCCGCACGCGCGAGATCGCCGAGCGGTGCCAGGGGTTCCGCTTCAGCAAGGTGGGGCCGGTGCACCCCGCCTTTCCGCTCCCCAGCCAGTGGAAGAACGCCGACGACTTCCTGGAGCGCCTCTCGCGCGTGGGGCTGGCCGAGCGGCTGCCGGACGCGGGCGACGCGCACTGGCGGCAGCTGGAGCACGAGCTGCGCACCATCCGCACGCTGGGGCTGGCCGACCACTTCCTGGTCTGCTGGGACATCTGCCGCTTCGCGCGCCAGCAGGGGATCCTCTGCCAGGGGCGCGGGTCGGCCGCCAACTCCATCGTCTGCTACGCGCTGCGGGTGACGGCGGTCGACCCGGTCGCCCACTCGCTCCTCTTCGAGCGCTTCCTCTCCCTCGAGCGCCCCGAGCCGCCCGACATCGACATCGACTTCGCCGCGATGGACGCCCGCGAGCGCGTCCTCCAGTACGTCTACGAGACGTACGGGCGCGAGCACGCCGGCATGGTGTGCACCCACGTGGAGTACCGCGGCCGCTCGGCGATCCGCGACTCGATGCGCGTCCTGGGCTTTCCCGCGAGCCAAGCCGACTGGCTGGCCAAGCGCATCGACGGCTACTCGAGCGCGACCACGGCGGCCGAGTGGCTGGAGATGTCGGAAGGGAAGGCGCTCAAGGCGATCGGTCTCGACCCCGACGAGCCGCGGGCGCGCGCGCTGGTCCGCCTGGTCCAGGGGCTGGACGCGCTGCCGCGGCACCGGGGGATCCACCCGGGCGGCTTCGTGATCTCCGCCCGGCCGCTCTCGTCCGTGGTCCCCATCGAGCCGGCGTCGATGAACAAGCGCACGGTGATCCAGTGGGACAAGGACGACTGCGCCGACGCGGGGCTCCCCAAGTTCGACCTCCTGGGCCTGGGGATGCTGCGGCTGCTGGGCGAGTGCGTGGAGCTGATCCGCCGCTGGCGCGGGGTGGAGATCGACATCGGCCGGCTGCCGCTGGACGACGCCAACGTCTACCGCCAGATCCGCGCGGCCGACACGGTGGGGCTGTTCCAGATCGAGAGCCGCGCGCAGGCCAACTTCCTCCCCCGCCTGCGCCCCACCTGCTTCTACGACGTGGTGATCAGCGTGGGCGCGATCCGCCCCGGGCCGATGCTGGGCGGCCAGGTGAAGGAGATGCTGGCGCGGCGGCGGGGGAAGGTCCCGACCGAGTATCCGCACCCGGAGCTGGAGCCGGTGCTCAGCCGGACGCACGGGATGGCGCTCTTCCAGGAGCAGCTGATGCGCTGCGCCATCGTGGTCAGCGGCTGCAGCCCCGGCGAAGCCGACGCGCTGCGCCGGGCGATGAGCCGCAAGCGCACCTCGCAGGAGATGCACAGGGCCACCGAGCGCATCCGCCTGGGAATGGCCGAGCGCGGCGTCAGCAGCGAGGCCGCGGAAAAGGTGCTGGGATGGCTGGAGGCGTGCGCCAGCTACACCTTCCCCGAGAGCCACGCCATCTCCTTCGCGCTCCTGGCGTACGCCAGCGCGTGGCTGCGGCTGTACTACCCGGCCGAGTACCTGTGCTCGATCCTGAACGCCCAGCCGATGGGCTTCTACCCCGTCTCCACGCTGATCCACGACGCGAAGGCGCACGGGGTTTCGGTGCTGCCGATCGATCTTTCGGTGTCGGCGTGGGATTGTGCGATGGAGGAACCGCAGGGGACGGAACTGCAGGGGACAGGGGACAGCGAACAGGGGACAGCGGGCAACGGCGGGGCGCCGCGGCGTGACGGAGAGGCACCGGTTTCAGCGTCCGGCACCGGAGGCGCCGGCTATCCCCCGTCCCCTGTCCCCTGTCCCCTCGCGGTTCGCATCGGCCTGCGCTACGTGCGCGGCCTGGGCTCGGTGACCGGCGCACGGCTGAAGGCGGAGCTGGAGCGGGGGCCGTTCACCTCGGCGGCGAACGTGGTGGAGCGGTTCCCCAGCGAGGTGGGCTTGCGCGCCCTGGCGGCGGCGGGGGCGTTCCGCACCTGGATCCCCGGCGGGCCGCGGCAGGCGCTGTGGACGGTGCTGGGCGAGCTGCGGGCGCGCGGCAGCGGCGGGCCCCTCGCACCCGCGTCGGTCACGCCCGAGACGCGCATCCCCGAGCCGGGGCCCAGCGAGCGCACGCTGCTCTCGCACCACACCACCGGCTTCGACCTGGACGGCCACCCCATGCGCCACCTGCGCGAGTGGCTGCGGACGATGGACGTGCGCACCGTGGCCGAGCTGCGCGACGACCCGCGGCTCGCCAACCACCAGACCGTCACCACCGCCGGCGTGGTGATCGTCCGCCAGCGGCCGGGCACCGCCAAGGGCTTCGTCTTCGTGGGGCTGGAGGACGAGACGGGGCGGATGGACGTGATCGTCAATCCCACGGTCTACGCCGAGCAGCGCGAGACCATCAACGGCAACGGGATCCTGGCCGTGCGCGGAAAGCTGGGGAAGGAGGACGGCGTCACCAACCTGAAGGCCGAGCAGTTCTTCCCCCTCAAGCTCGACGAAGCGGCCGCCGTGGTCGCCTCGCACGACTACCACTGAGGGGCGGGGACGATGGACGACCTCGTCGCCGCGATCCTCGCGTCGCTTCGGCGGCACCCTCGGGCGGATGAATCCGCTGCAACCACGGCCCAAAGTCCGCCTTCGCGGACTCCCACGCCGGCATCCGCGCCAGGGGGCTGCGATCGAGGTCGCCGCGAGGGCGGCGAGCCGAAGTCCCTTCCCTACAGTTCGGGAGAGGGACTGGCAGACCGGGGCGACGGGTCGCGCCGGTTTGCCCGGGCGAGGGCGGGAGCCCGGCGTCATGACCTTCATCCCCCCGCAGCTGCTGACGGCGGCCAAACAGGCGCCGGACGGCGAGCGCTGGCTGCACGAGGTGAAGTACGACGGCTTCCGCATGGGCGCCTGCGTCCGCGCGGGGCGGGTGCGGCTCTACACGCGCGGCGGGCACGACTGGACGGCCAAGCTCGCGCCGATCGAGTCAGCGGTGGCCGAATTGGGGCTGAAGAGCGGCTACCTGGACGGCGAGCTGGTGGCGATCGGGGCGGACGGGATGCCCGACTTCGCCCTGCTGCACCGCGCGATGCGCGGCGGCCGCCACGCGCCTCCCCTGCTCTACCACGCGTTCGACATCCTGCGCTTCGGCGGGCGCGACCTGACGGCCACGGACGTGCTGGAGCGCAAGCAGCTGCTGGGGGACGTGCTGGAGCGCGGCGGGCCCCGGCTGCGCTACGTGGAGCACGTGATCGGCCGCGGCCCCGAGCTGCACGCCCACGCGCACGCGCTGGGGATCGAGGGGATCGTCTCCAAGCGCATCGGCAGCGGCTACCGCCCCGGCGCCCGGCCGCGCTCGTGGCTCAAGGTGAAGTGCTTCCACGTGCACCGCTTCACCATCGCCCGCGTCCTCGCCGAAGAGGTGGCGGTGGTGGACGCGTACGGGGCGCCCGCCGGCCTGGTCCCCGTCTACTCCCGTCTCCAGCTCGCCGCGCTCCGCCCGGGGATGGCGATCGACGTCAAGTCGCTCGCCTGGCGCCCCGGCCAGAAGCTGCGCCACGCCACGCTGGTGAGGACGGTGGGTGACGGCCTCGCGAAGGCCGCCTGACCGAACGGCAACCGCGGGGGGCGCTTCGCGCGAGCCACGGAGGACGCGGAGCCACGGAGGAATGGACGCAGTTCGCCGTGGCCTCCGTGCTCTCCGTTGCTCCGTGTTCACTGCCGTTGCGGTTCGAGTCTCTCTCGCCGCCAGGGCATCTGCCACGCTCGCCGTAGCACCGGGTCCACCGATGCGCCCGGAAACCGCACGCACCCAACATCTTGTGTGTCCCACCCGTCCCGCGCACCTACAGGATGCGATTGCGGCCCCAACGGCACCGTTTCGCGAGCGCGCTCGGCGTGCTAGATTGAGGAGCACAATCCGCAGGGGTCTTCCACTCGCCGAACTGGCCGTTTCCACACCGCCGTGAGCCGCATCCGCGCACGCAAGAGCAACGTTGCCCCGCAGCCGGTGGGCGACGTGCTGGCGCGCTATCTGGACAAGAGCGGGCTGGGGGCCAAAGTCGAGGCCGCCTCGGTGCTCACCGACTGGGCCCAGCGCGTGGGCCCCCAGATCGCCGCGGTCACCACCCCCAGCGGGCTGCAGGACCAGACGCTCTTCGTGGCCGTGGCCAACAGCGCCTGGATGATGGAGCTGAACCTGATGAAGCACGAGCTGATCAAGCGCGTGAACAGCGGCCGCAAGGAAGGGCAGATCCGCCAGATCGTGTTCCAGATGGCGGCGTGACGGAAAGCGCGTAAACCCAGCGCCGGCGCGAACGTCCGCGCCTGTCCGGGGTAGTACGAGGGCTTACGAAACCGACCGAAACACAGCGAAGAGGGGGGCATGGCTTCGAGCTCCGCAGCCCAGGAATACAACGCCGGCCAGATCCAGGTCCTCAAGGGCCTGGAGGCCGTCCGCAAGCGCCCGGGGATGTACATCGGGTCCACCAGCGCGCGCGGCCTGCACCACCTGGTCTACGAGGTGGTCGACAACTCCATCGACGAGGCGATGGCGGGGTTCGCCACGCGGGTGGACGTGACCATCCACGCCGACAACAGCATCACGGTGGTGGACGACGGCCGCGGCATCCCGGTAGACATCCACCCCACCGAGAAGATCTCGGGGCTGGAGATGGCGCTCACCATGCTCCACGCCGGCGGCAAGTTCGACAACGAGGGCGAGGGCTCGTACAAGGTGTCGGGCGGCCTGCACGGCGTAGGCGTCTCGGTGGTGAACGCGCTCAGCGAGTGGCTGAAGGTGGCCGTGCGCCGGGAGGGCAAGGTGCACGAGATGGCCTTCGCGCGCGGCGACAAGACCATGGAGCTGGCCGTCACCGGCAAGGCCAGCGACACCGGCACCATCGTGTCGTTCAAGCCCGACGCGCAGATCTTCGAGGAGACCACCTACTCGTTCGACACGCTTAGCAACCGCCTGCGCGAGCTGGCGTTCCTGAACAAGGGCGTCAACATCTCGCTCACCGACGAGCGCCCCACGCTCGAAGGCGGCGAGGTGCGCGCCGAGGCCTACCACTACGAGGGCGGCCTGCGCGAGTTCGTGGAGCACCTGCGCGGCACCCGCAAGCCGCTGCACGCCGAGGTGGTGTACATCGAGGCCAGCCGCCCCGAGGCCGAGATCGAGATCGCCTTCCAGTACGACGACGGCTACAACGAGAACACCTTCACCTTCGTCAACAACATCAACACGCACGAAGGCGGCACGCACCTCACCGGCTTCAAGAGCGCGCTGACGCGTACGATCAACGACTACGCTCGCCGCGTGGGCCTGTTCAAGAAGGGCGGCGTGGAAGGGCTGTCGGGCGACGACGTGCGCGAGGGGCTGACCTGCGTGATCAGCGTGAAGGTGCGCGAGCCGCAGTTCGAGGGGCAGACCAAGACCAAGCTGGGCAACAGCGAGGTCAAGGGCGCGGTGGAAACCACCGTGAACGAGAAGTTCGGCGAGTACCTCGAGGAAAAGCCCGGCGTGGGCCGCGCCATCATCGAGAAGGCGATCAGCGCCGCCCGCGCGCGCGAGGCCGCCCGCAAGGCGCGCGACCTGACGCGCAAGAAGAGCGCGCTGGAAACCGGCGTGCTCCCCGGCAAGCTGGCCGACTGCAGCAGCAGCAACCCCGAGATCGGCGAGCTGTACATCGTGGAGGGCGACAGCGCCGGCGGCAGCGCCAAGCAGGGGCGCAAGCGCGAGTTCCAGGCGATCCTCCCGCTCAAGGGGAAGATCCTGAACGTGGAGAAGGCGCGCTTCGACAAGGTGCTCTCCAACGAGGAGATCCGCGCCATCATCACGGCGATCGGCACCGGGATCGGCGACGACGAGTTCAACCTCGACAACGCGCGCTACCACAAGATCATCATCATGACCGACGCGGACGTGGACGGCAGCCACATCCGCACCCTGCTGCTCACCTTCTTCTTCCGGCAGATGCGGCAGTTGCTGGACGCGGGCTTCGTGTACATCGCGCAGCCGCCGCTGTACCTGGTGCGCAAGGGGAAGAGCGAGCAGTACGCCTACAGCGACGGCGAGCGCGACGAGATCCTGGCCCGTTACCGCGGCGGAGACGGCGACGTCAAGGAGGTGAAGGGGGTGTCGGTGCAGCGCTACAAGGGCCTGGGCGAGATGAACCCCGACCAGCTCTGGAAGACCACCATGGACCCCGAGACGCGCACGCTCCTCCAGGTCTCTATGGAAGACGCCGTGGAGGCCGACGCCATCTTCACCAAGCTGATGGGCGAAGAGGTGGAGCCCCGCCGCCAGTTCATCGAGGAGAACGCCAAGTACGTGAAGAACCTGGACGTGTAACGGCGAACGCGAACGTGGCGTGCGGCCCACCGGTTGACCGCCACTCTGTTCTCTTGTAGTTTGGGCTACACCCGACGTACGAGGGGTTGCATCTGCGATGCGGCCCCTCACGTCGTTGTGGGGAACGCGCTCGCGTTCTGGTGGCCATGGTGTATCACCAACTCGCTACAGGAGGATTATTCCAATGCTTATAAGCACATATACATATAATTGCCTTCATAAGTCCGCTGACTCTCACACCTGATAAAGCCCATGCTCCGGCCTCTACCGACGCCGTGGAATCTCTACAACCTGAGCAGCTCCCCGTATTTCCAGGAAACGCTGGAGGCGGTGGACGGCTCGGCGCGCCCGCTCTCCCTGTTCGTGGGACGGCATCGCGAGCTCGCGACGCTGCGCACCACGATCCACAGCGCAGGTCAACGTTCGTCGCGCCAGGCGGTCGCCGGATCGCCCGGGGTGGGCAAGACCACGCTGGTGCAGGAGCTCAAGGGCTCGCTCCTGGGCGACGGATACCTGACGACCGACGCGGTTGTCCCCGTGCTTGCCGGCGACAGTGCGGAAAGCCTGTTCGCGCGGGTGCTCAGCGCGATCTACGAGACGATCGTGGTCAATCGGCCGATGAGCGTTCACAGCAAGGCGATGCAGGATGCGCAGGTGGTGGTGCGCGCCGAGCGGCTGGGAACCGGCGGCGGCAGCGTGTCGGTTCTCGGCTTCGGCGCGGGGATGACCCGCGGCGCCACGGTGTTGAGCCCGAAGGACATCCTGATCGACGGCCCGCGCATCCTGCGCGACCTCATGCTGCTGGTGCGGGAGCTGGACGCGCGCGGCGTGATCCTGCACCTGAACAACCTGGAGAACCTGAGCGAGTCGAGCGCGTCGCGCGCCGCGGAAGTGCTTCGCAGCCTCCGCGACCCCATGCTGATGCACGACGCCCTGCACGTGGTGATGGTCGGCACCACCGAGGCCGTGAACACGGTGGTGAACGCGCACGCGCAGGTACGCACGGTGTTCGGCACGCTCGTGCTGGGTCCGCTGGAGATCCGGGAGGTCCACCGCATGCTGGCCGAGCGGTACGCCCACCTCGCGCTCGGCGACCGGCAGGCCGTTGCGCCCGTGACGGATGACGCCGTGGAAGCGCTCTACCAGCTCTTCGGCGGCGACCTTCGCGGGCTGCTGAAGGCGCTGGAAGACGGGGTCACGCCGTTGATCGGGATCGCCGGGACTCAGCCCCCGGCCGAACCGAACCCCGTGCGCCCGCTCACGATCGATGAGCTCCGCCCCGTGCTGCAGCAGCGGTACGCCGCGCACCTGGCCAGCCTGCCGGAACAGAACCGCGTTCAGCAGCTCACGCGGTGGGGCCAGACCGCACCGGACGAGCTGTACACCCAGAAATCGCTGAAAGTCCTGTGGAACGTCTCGCAGCCCGCGGTGTCGGGCGCGCTCTCGTTCCTCACGCAGCAAGGGTATGTGGTGGCGCTGCCGCGGAACGGGGCGGGTCCCACGCAGTACGCGCTCTCCGGGGTTTCGCGCCTGGTATTTGGCTGACGGGCCGTGCCGGGCCACGGCGAGATGAGGAAGACCACTCGACCCTTGCTGCGCCTGCGCCGGGAGACCAGCTTTCCGGCGCGACCTCCTTCGCCGAATCACGACGCCCTCTGCCGCCCTGACCGATGCTCGACGACCTCAAGAAGATGTTCTCTCAGGCCTGGGACTCGTTCATCGCCGAGGTGGGGAAGCGCGAGCCCGAAGACCAGGTGGCCGGGCTGCTGGGCGCCATGCGCCGCGAGATGGTGGAGGCGCGCGCGCAGGTCCCGCTGCTGGAGACCCACTACAAGGCCGCCATCGTGGAGCTCGAGCGCGAGCGCAAGCGGCTGGAAGAGACGGAGCGGCGCGGCGCCATGGCCCAGCGCATCGGCGACGCCGAGACGGTGCGGGTGGCCGGGGAGTTCGCCGAGAAGCACCGCCGGCGCGTGGCCGTGCTGGAGGAAAAGGTGCGCGCGGCGAAGGCCGAGTGGGAGCTGCGCCAGCAGGAAAGCACCGAGATGATGGCCAAGTACAAGGAGGCCGAGGCCAACCGCTTCGCCCTGCTCGGCGAGCTGCGGCGGCAGGGCGCCCGCGCGCGGATCGACGAGGCCGGCGGCGGCGCGCTGAACGACGACTTCGACCGCTTCGCCCAGAAGATCGAGGACGAGTCGGCGTATGACGAGGCGCTCCGCGGCCTGGACGGCGACGACGTACCTCGCCCTTCCCCGGTGTCCGACGTCGACGCGCGGCTGGAGGAGCTCAAGCGGCGGATGGGGATGTAGCGAGCGCTGAATCCGGGCGCTGTCTCAACGCTGCAAACGGCGAGGGCGCTTCGCGCGAGCCACGGAGAACACGGAGGCCACGGAGAACCGCGATGAAGTTCTCCGTGGCCTCCGTGTTCTCCGTGCCTCCGTGTTCACGAAGTTCGTCGCGCCTGGTACACGGAGGGCCCCGCCACGCGAGCGGGGCCTTCGTGCGTCCGTCAGGACGGATCAGAACGGGCCGCGGCGGCCGCGGCCTCGGTCGCGCCCGCGGAAGTCCTCGGGGCGGTAGACGGGGTCGTCGCCGATGCCGTGGTTCCAGCCTCGGGCGTCCACGTCGTTGGGGTCGCCGCCGCCCAGATGGTTGCCCTGGTACCAGCCGCCGCGGTCGGTCGCCTCGGTGTCGAAGCCGCCGCGCAGCACGCGGAAGGGCGTGCGGCCCTGCCGGTCGCCGAAGGGGTCGCCGGCGTCGGTCCGCATGCGGTCGCGGCCGAGGTCGCGGTCGTAGCCGCCGCGCCCGCTCCAGCCGCGGTCGTACCCGTCGTGGCGGTGCCCGCCCAGGAAGCCGCGGTCGTAGCCGTTCCGGCCGCCTCGCTCCGGCCCCATCCAGCCGCCGCGCGGGCCCAGGTCCTGGTCGTAGCGGTTGCCGCCGGCGGCGCGCCAGTCCCACTGCGTGTCGTGCGCGCCGCGGTTGCGGGCGGTGCTCCAGGCGCCGTCCAGCCCGCGGTAGGCGAAGCTGGCGGGGGTGTAGCCACCGTCGTATCCACGCGGGTCGCCGCCCTGCCCGCTGCCGCCGTGGTACGGCCGGCCGTTCCCCACCTCGCGGCCGAAGCGCGTGTCGCGGTCGTAGCCGTGGTGCATGGCGCCGCCCACCCGCTGCTCGAAGCGGTTCCAGGCGCCACGCATCCGGTCGCCCAGCGAGCGCCCGCCGCCCGGGTAGTCGCGGCCGTAGTCGTTGCGGTCGAAGAGTCCCATCCCACCCTCCATGCGTTCGGGTCCAGGCCCGCCCGGCGCGGGCCGCCGATCTTCCGGCAAGGGGCCGCACGGGGCGGCAATCTCCGTTCCACGCCGCCACTTGGCCGCGGCCGCGCGCACCTTGTCGCCCGCCTCCCGGGCCGCTACGTTGCGCGCCTTTCCTGCACCCTGCTGTCTCGGACGTTCAGCGCGCCGCGGGCGCTTTTGTTCAAATGGTGGACGAATCGGTTTTCCAGGTGCTGCGGGCCCTGCCGACCATGGCGGGGCTGGAGGACCACGAGGTGCGGACGCTGGCCAGCCTGGCCGAGCGCAAGCACTACGCGCGCGGCGGCTTCGTCTTCCGCGAAAGCCAGCCACGGCGCGCCTTCGGCACCGTGGTCGGCGGGCGGATCGACATCACCAAGGGGTTCCAGGGGCTTCCCGAGGTGCTGCACGTGCTGGGGCCGGGCGACAGCTACGGCGAGGGAAGCCTGCTGGACGAGTACCCGCACAGCACCAGCGGGGTGGCGCGCGAGGAGACCGAGGTGGTCGAGATCCCGCGCGAGCGGCTGCTGGGGATCGTGGAGACGGACCCGAAGCTGTTCGGGAAGATGGCGATGGCCGCCGCGCAGATCATCAGCTCGCGGCTGCGCTACGCCAACGCGCGGCTCTCCAACCGGGGCCTGGGCTACCTCTCGGGCGAGCTGCGGGCGGAGCACGACCTGCTCGGCGAACGCACCCTCTCGGTGGACCTGTACTACGGCGTGCAGACGCTGCGGGCGATCGAGAACTTCCCGATCACCGGCATCCCCATCAGCCAGTACCCGCACCTGGTGAACGCGCTGGCGGCGGTGAAGGAGGGCGCGGCGCTGGCCAACCACGAGCTGGGGCTGCTCCCGCAGGACGTGGCCGACGCCATCGTGCGCGCCTGCCACGAGATCCGCGAGGGGAAGCTGCACGAGCACTTCGTGGTGGACGTGATCCAGGGGGGCGCGGGGACGTCCACCAACATGAACGCCAACGAGGTGATCGCGAACCGCGCGCTGGAGCTGATGGGGCACGAGAAGGGCGAGTACCGCCACGTGCACCCCAACGACCACGTCAACCTCTCGCAGTCGACCAACGACGTCTACCCGACGGCGATGAAGATCGCGGCCAACTGGGCGATCGAGGACCTGGCGGCCGCGCTGCGCGAGCTGGTGGAGGCGTTCCGGCAGAAGGGCGCCGAGTTCGGCGACGTGCTGAAGATGGGCCGCACCCAGCTGCAGGACGCGGTGCCGATGACGCTGGGGCAGGAGTTCAACGCCTTCGCCGTCACCATCGGCGAGGACATCGACCGGCTGCGCGAGGCGGCGGCGCTGATCCGCGAGATCAACATGGGCGCCACCGCCATCGGCACGGGGATCAACACCGACCCGCGCTACGCCGCCCTGGTCTGCCAGAAGCTGCGCCAGGTGACGGGGCTGGACCTGTCCACCGCGCCCGACCTGATCGAGGCCACCAGCGACACCGGCGCCTTCGTGCAGCTCTCGGGGATCCTGAAGCGGGTGGCGGTGAAGCTGAGCAAAGTGTGCAACGACCTGCGCCTCCTGTCGTCGGGGCCGCGCACGGGGCTGAACGAGATCAACCTGCCGCCGATGCAGCCCGGGTCCAGCATCATGCCGGGGAAGGTCAATCCCGTGATCCCCGAGGTGGTGAACATGGTCTGCTTCCAGGTGGTGGGGAACGACCTGACCATCACCATGGCCGCCGAGGCGGGGCAGCTGCAGCTGAACGTGTTCGAGCCGGTGATCGGCTTCAACCTCTTCCAGAGCATGGACATGCTGGCCCGCGGCGCCGTCGTGCTGCGCGAGCGCTGCATCGTGGGGATCACCGCCAACCGCGACCGGCTGAAGGAGATGGTCTACCACTCCATCGGCCTGGTCACCGCGCTGGTCCCCTTCATCGGCTACGAGCGCAGCGCCGCGCTGGCCAAGGAGGCGCTGGCGACGGACCGCGGCGTGTACGAGCTCGTCCGCGAGAAGGGGTGGCTCACCGAGGAGCGCCTGGCCGAGATCCTGACCCCCGAGGCGATGACCCACCCGCGCGCCATGCCGCGGGGCGCCGAGGATTGAGCGTCCTGCCGGCTCCGCGTTCGGCTCGGCGGGGCGGCACGGCCATCTCGAGCGGAGCCAAACGCCTCCCCCCAACCTGGAGAGAGCCGTGTCCACACTGGTCGGCAAGGCGATCGACGAGCATACGAAGGAGCCGGTGGCCAACGTGATGGTCACCGCCGACTCGCCCGCGCTGCCGGGCGGCAAGACGGTGTTCACCGGCGCGCAGGGGAACTACAGCATCGGAGATCTGTCCGCCGGAACGTACGTGCTGCGCTTCCAGGCGGATGGGTACTACCCCTGCAGCAAGACCGGCATTCACCTGCGCGACACCCAGACCGAGCGCACAGACGTGGAGCTGCTCGCCGTCGATGCGGCCACGGCGAGCGCCTGACCGAGGAGAGCGAACCATGGATTCCACTCAGCCGGCCATGCTCGTCGGCACCGTGATCAGCGCGGCGACCAGGGAGCCGCTCCCCGAGGTGACGGTTTCCGCCTGTTCGTCCGTGCTCGCCGGCCCGGAGGTGGTGGTGACCGACGCGCTCGGCAACTACCAGTTCGCCCAGCTTCCGCAGGGCACTTACACGGTGAAGATGACGCGCGACGGGTACAGGCCGCGCGTGGTCGACGACGTGGTCCTGCAGGACGGGCGCGAGCTTCGCCTCAATGGGGAGCTGGCGCGCGAGATGGCGGCTGCCACGGCGGATGGGGACGGCGGCGGGTCCTGAGCGTCTCTTCGGCGCGAGAGGAGGACCCGCGTGCCGCTGGAACATCCGGGGGACGAACGCGTACATGGCGTCCATCGAAACGGAGATCGCCCAACCTTTCCGCGCCAGCGCGTGCCGGCGCGGTCTTCACCATTAGTCGACACGATGATGAACCGATTCAGCCTGCCCGTGTTCGCGGCCGGCGTGGTGGCGGTGGCCGCGTGCGCGCAGACCGCCGTGCGCGCCGGCAGCGGCGCCGAGGTGAGCGCCGCGCCCGCGCAGACCGCCCCGACTCCGTCCGCCGCGCGCGAGGACAACCCGTTCTTCACTGCCAGCACGCTGCCGTACCACGCGCCGCCATTCGACCGCATCCGCGACGAGCACTACCAGCCGGCGCTGGAGGAGGGGATGCGGCAGCAGCTGGCCGAGATCGAGACGATCGCCAACCAGCCCTCCGCTCCCACCTTCGAGAACACCATCGTGGCGATGGAGCGCTCGGGGCAGCTCCTTTCGCGCGCGTCGGCCGCCTTCAACGCGGTCACCAGCGCCAACACCGACTCGGTGCTGCAGAAGGTGGAGGAAGCGGTGGCGCCCAAGCTGGCCGCCCACCGCGACGCCATCTACCTGAACGACCGGCTGTACCAGCGGGTGAAAAGCCTGTACGACCGGCGCGCGCAGCTGGGGCTGACGCCCGAGCAGAACGAGCTGGTGGAGCGCTACCACCGCAACTTCGTGCGCGCCGGCGCGCAGCTCTCCGAGGCCGACAAGACGCGGCTGCGGGCGCTCAACCAGGAGGCCAGCCGGCTGGGCACCGAGTTCACCAACCGGCTGCTGGCGGGGACCAAGGACGCCGCGCTGGTGATCACCGACCGCGCCGAGCTGGCGGGCCTGAGCGACGCGCAGGTCGCCGCGGCGGCCGAGGCCGCGAAGCAGCGCGGGATGGAGGGGCGCTGGGTGATCCCGCTGCAGAACACCACGCAGCAGCCCGCGCAGGTGCAGCTGCAGAACCGCGCCGTGCGCCAGCGCCTGTTCGAGGCGAGCACGCACCGCACCGACCGCGGCGGCGACCACGACGCCCGCGAGATCATCCGCCGGCTGGCGCAGCTCCGCGCCGAGCGGGCGCGGCTGCTGGGCTTCCCCAACTACGCCGCGTTCTCGCTCGACAACCAGGTGGCCCGGACGCCCGAGAACGCCACCCGGCTGCTGACCCAGATCGCGCTCCCCGCCACCGCCCGCGCCCGCGCCGAGGCGGCGCGGCTGCAGCAGCAGATCGACCGCACCGGCGGCGGCTTCCGGCTGGCCCCGTGGGACTGGCAGTACTACGCCGAGCAGGTGCGCAAGGCCGAGTACGACCTGGACGAGAGCCAGGTCCGCCCCTACTTCGAGCTGAACCGCGTGCTGCAGGACGGCGTCTTCTTCGCCGCCAACCAGCTGTACGGGATCACCTTCCGCGAGCGCAAGGACATCCCCGTCTACCACCCCGACGTGCGGGTGTTCGAGGTCTTCGACGCCGACGGGAGCCCGATGGCGCTGATGTACTTCGACTACTTCAAGCGCGACAACAAGCAGGGCGGCGCCTGGATGGACAACTTCGTGGACCAGAGCGGCCTGACGGGGAACCGGCCCGTGGTCTACAACGTGGCCAACTTCCAGAAGCCGGCGGCCGGCCAGCCCGCGCTGCTCAGCTATGACGACGTGAACACCATGTTCCACGAGTTCGGGCACGCGCTGCACGGGATGTTCAGCAAGGTGCAGTACCCCACGCTGAGCGGCACCAACGTCCCGCGCGACTTCGTGGAGTTCCCCAGCCAGTTCAACGAGCACTGGGCGCTGGAGCCGTCGGTCTTCGCCCACTACGCTAAGCATTATCAGACCGGCGCGCCGATGCCGGCCGAGCTGGTGGACCGCATCAAGCGCGCGCGCACCTTCAACCAGGGCTTCGCCACCAGCGAGCTGGTGCAGGCCGCGCTGCTCGACATGGCGTGGCACAGCCTGCCGCCCGACGCGCCGCTGCAGGACGTGGACGCCTTCGAAACGCAGGCGCTGCAGCGCTTCGGCGTGGCGATGGCCGAGATCCCGCCGCGCTACCGCACCAGCTACTTCGCGCACGTCTGGGGCGGCGGCTACGCGGCCGGCTACTACGCCTACCTGTGGAGCGAGGTGCTGGACGACGACGCGTACAGCTGGTTCGTGGAGCACGGCGGGATGACGCGCGAGAACGGCCAGCGTTTCCGCGAGATGATCCTGTCGCGCGGGGGCACGCAGGAGGCCGGCGCGCTCTTCCGCGCCTTCCGCGGCCGCGACCCGCGCGTGGAGCCGCTGCTGGAGGCACGCGGCCTGACCGGCAACCCCGATTCACAGTCGCACTGAGCGGCCGGTTCGGCGGTAGATTGACGGGAGCCCACGGCTGCATCGGCCGTGGGTTCCCCTCGTTTTCGCCGTCGGGCACGGAATTCGGAGCACCCGAGAGGCGTCATCCTGAGGCCGGTCACCTGGTCATCGCGGCACGAGCGAGCGGTCGCAGGCCGAAGGATCTGTGGCCGGCCGGCGCGAAAAAGCCGGAGGTAGCGTACCGTCGGTCACAGATCCTTCGCGCTGCGGGCGTCCTGGCGTCGTCGGCGCAGGCGGGGTCGCGCTCAGGATGACGACCCCTGGGTACCGGCCTGAACGCACAGTGAGTCTCGTTTGGCGGCGCCCGAAGGATCCGTGCGCCGCGCACACCACCGGTTTGCCCCGGCGCATCGAACCCCACCTTCACGGTAGATGACGGACCCCACCATCCGCTTCGACTCGCTGGACCCGCGGCGGGGGCCGCGCTCGTTCCGCTTCGCCGGACTGCGGCAGGTCGTGCGGGCGGATTCGGTCGATGAAGTGCTGCCCGCGCTCGCCGCCATCGAGGCGGCGGTGGCCGAGGGGCTGCACGCGGCGGGGTTCGCGGCGTACGAGGCGGCGCCGGCGTTCGACGCGGCGCTGGCGGCGCATCCGCGCGACCCGCGGCTGCCGCTGGCGTGGTTCGCGGTGTTCGAGCGGCGGCTGGAGGGAGCGCCGCTGGAGAACCTCGACGATGGCGGCATGGACGGCGCGTTCGAGCTGGGCGAGCTGCGCGCCGACGTCTCCGGCGCGGAGTACATCGAGCACGTCGGCCGAATACGCGAGCTGATCGCGGCGGGCGACACCTACCAGGTCAACCACACCTTCCGCCTGTGCGGCCCCTTCCGCGGATCCGCCGAAGCGCTCTACCGGCGGCTCTGCCTGGCACAGCGCGCCGCGTACTGCGCGTACATCGATCTCGGCGAGATGGCGATCGTCTCCGCGTCCCCCGAGCTGTTCTTCCGCTGGGCGGACGGCGAGCTGGAGCTGCGGCCGATGAAGGGGACCCGGCCGCGCGGCGCCACGCCGGCCGAGGACGAGCGCATCGCCGCGGAGCTGGCCGCGAGCCCCAAGGAGCGCGCCGAGAACCTGATGATCGTGGACCTGCTGCGGAACGACGCGGGCCGCATCGCACAGACCGGCAGCGTGCGCGTGGAGCGGATGTTCGAGGTGGAGCGCTACCCCACCGTCCACCAGATGACCTCCACCATCCGCGCCCGGACGCGGCCGGGCGCCGGAGTGGCGGAGGTCTTTCGCGCGCTCTTCCCGTGCGGCTCCATCACCGGCGCGCCCAAGGTCCGCACCTCCCACATCATCGCGGAGATGGAAGGCGGCCCGCGCGGCGTCTACACCGGCGCCGTCGGCTTCGTCTCGCCCGGCGAGTCGGTGTTCAGCGTCGCCATCCGCACCGTGTTGGTCGATCGCTCGCGGTGCGAGGCGGAACTTGGCGTGGGCAGCGGGATCACGTGGGATTCGGACGCCCGGGCGGAGCGGCGCGAGTGCCTGTCCAAGGCCGCCTTCGTCCGCCGCGAGCCCGATCCGCCGCTGATCGAGACCTTCGGCTGGGCGGGAACTGCAGGGGACAGGGGACAGGGGACAGGGGACAGCCGGCACGGCGCTTCGGACTTCGTCCGCGTAGACGGCCATCTTTCCCGGCTCGCCGCCTCCGCCGCGCACTTCGGCTATCCGCTCGACGTCGGCGATCTGCGCGGACGGCTGGATGTGCTCGCGGCCACCTTGCCTGACGAGCCGCGAACGATCCGCGTCGTCCTCGACCCCACCGGCCGCATCGCCATCACGCACGGGCCGATGCGGCGCTGGGCCGAGCCGGTGCGCCTGGCCCCCGCCCGCCGCCACCTCCCCGCCGATCACCCGCTCTGGCGCCACAAGACGGCCCGCCGCGCCATCTACCACGACCACGAGCCGGTCTGCGGCCCGCACGACGACGTGCTGCTGGTGAACGAGCGCGGCGAGTTGGCCGAGACCCGCATCGCCAACGTGGTGCTGGAGATCGAGGGCGAGTTGTGGACGCCGCATGCGGATGCCGGCCTCCTCCCCGGCGTCCTCCGCGGCGAGTTGATCGCGGCGGGCACGGTCCGCGAGCGCGTCCTCACCGTGGCCGACCTGGAGCGGGCCACGACCGTTTGGGTGATCAACTCGCTGCGGGGATGGGGGCGGGCCGAAATCGTCATTCCAGCACCCGGCAAGGCGTTGCTGTAAACGGGATCTGAGGTGAGGTGAGGTGACATGTGCGCCGCCAGGAGGTCCCATGCCGGTTCGGGCTCCACCGGGCGGCTGAAGCCGCGGTCTACAACAACAGGAAATCTCGCAAACGGCGCGAGGCTGAACGGCCGTTCATCGCGGCGTGGGGGAGAGGTTCAGCAGGAGCAGACGGTGCCCTTCGTCAGCGCCTCGCGGCCCTCGCGGAAGAGGAGGAGCGCGATGACGATGCCGACCAGCGGGTCGGCCTGCCAGAAGCCGGCGAGGCGGTTCAGCAGCAGGCCCAGCAGCACGCCCACCGACATCCCCATGCACGCCAGCGTCTGCCGCGCGTCGGCGGCCAGGCTGCGGCTGCCCAGGCGGCGGGCCACGCGCTGCTTGGCCACGTACAGCGCGGGCATCACCATCAGCGACACCACCGTGATGACGATGCCGAGCACGGTGCCCTCGGGCCGCTCGCCCAGCCACAGCTTGCGCGCGGAATCGAACAGGACGTAGGCGCCCAGCACCAGGAACGTCCACCCCACCAGCCGGATCGCCCGGCGCTCGCGGTGCTCGCCGTGCGGCGAGGCGTCGCGGAAGCGCCAGATCATCACCATCCCCGAGAGCGACTCCACGAAGCTGTCCAGCCCGAAGCCCACCAGCGCCACGCTCCCCGCCGCCCCGCCCGCCAGCACCGACGCCACCCCCTCCACCACGTTGTAGCCCACGGTGAACCAGGAGAGGCGGCGCGCGCGCGCGGTCCAATCGTGCGTCGCCGCGTCTGCGGGCGTGCTCACCGCCCCCTCCGTCTGCGCGAGTCGCACGTCAGGGGCGCGGAGCTCGACGGAGCCATGACCGTTGGACGGCAGACCAGCGAATCGGGCCGCACGGAGCCGATCCCGCCCGAGCCCACGTACCCGGGCCGGAACGGCGGGCCGTCACCCGCGCACAGGCGGTAGGCGATGAAGTAGTCGATCGGGAGGAGGATGATGAACTTCTGCCGCTGCTTCCGGGCCGGGAAGGCGAAGCGCCCGTCTGCATCGGTGGTGGCGTTCAGCGCCGGATTCGCGCAGGTCGAGTCCGACGACGCGGTGGAGAGCGCGACGCGGGCACCGGCCACCGGCTGCCCCGCCTCGTCCAGGAACCGGCCGTCGATGTCGGGCGAGAGCGTCATCGTCCACGGGATCGGAAGGCAGCCGGGTGCGGCGAGCAGCGCCAGGACGGCAGCGGCCGGAGCGATGCGGGAGATGATTCGCTGCATGGGGATCAGCATCCGTCAGGGAAAAAGCGTCGTCCGGCCGTGATCCGATCCATTCTGGCGAGCCGCGGAACGAAGCACCAGCGGGCAAATCTCCATCCCGCGTTTCCTCATCCTCATCATCCCGCGACCGGAAGCTCTGGCCTCGGTCTTCCCCGCCCCGCAAGTTGTGGCGCTCCCCGCCGCGGCGCACCGGCACGGCTCTTCCGCCGCGGCGTGGAGTACGACATCGCTCCATCACGTCCGAAACCCCGAATTCACCGGCCGCGATGCCCGTTCGACGCCGTCCCCGTCCCCTGGCTCGACTCGCCACGCGCGCCCTCGTGGCGCTCGCGCTCGGCCTCGTCTGCGCGTCATGCTCGCCGGGGTACGTGCTGCGCGGCGCGTGGGAAGAGGGAAAGATCCTGGGGCGCCGGCGCCCGATCGCGCAGGTGATCGCGGACCGCCACACCGAGCCGGAGACGCGGCGCAAGCTGCAGCTGGTGCTCACCGCGCGTGACTTCGCGCGCGACTCGCTGGGGCTGCGCACGGGGGAAAGCTACACCCTCTACGCCGAGAAGAAGTCCGACACGCTGGCCACCGTGCTCTCGGCGGCGTACAAGGACCGCTTCCGGGCGCGGACATGGTGGTTCCCGATCGTGGGCACGGTGCCGTACAAGGGCTACTTCCACGAAGACGACGCGCGGCGCGAGGCGGCCCGGCTCGAGGCCGAGGGGTTCGACACCTACATGCGGCCCACCTCGGCGTTCAGCACGCTGGGGTGGTTCAACGACCCCGTGCTGAGCACGCTGCTGCGCTACCCGGACGTGGACCTGGCCAACACGGTGATCCACGAGCTGCTGCACAACACCTACTTCGCGCCCGGGAAGATCGCGTTCAACGAGAGCCTGGCCAACTTCGTGGGCGCGCGCGGCGCGATCGAGCTGTTCTGCCGCCGCGACGGCCCCGGCGCACCCACCTGCCGCCGCGCCCGCGACGAGTGGGACGACGACCTGGTCTTCGGCTTCTTCATGGGCGAGCTGATCCACGACCTGGAGACGCTCTACGCCCGCACCGACCTCACGCGCGAGCAGAAGCTGGCGCTGCGCGAGGACGTGTTCGCCCGCGCGCAGCGGCGCTTCGCCGAAGAGGTGCGGCCGCGGCTGAAGGTGGCCACCTTCGGCAGCTTCACCCGCGAGCCGCTGAACAACGCCACCCTGATCTCGCGCCGCATCTATTACGACCGGCTGGACCTGTTCGAGCGCGTCTACGACAGCCGCGGCGGCGACCTGCGCCGCACCATCGCCGACATCACCGCCGCCGCGCGCGCCAGCAAGGCCGACCCCTACGCCGGCGTGGAGCGGCTGCTGGGGCCGTGACCCCGGCGCATTCGGCGTCCCCTCTCCGCGGGAATGTCCAGCGGGCCTTTCTCGACTACGATGGCCGGGTGACCGGAAAAAAAGGGGATGCCTCGATGCGAGGCATCCCCTTTGTCGACCCTCTGGGCGAGACCGGCGATCAGGTGCCGGTGTTGCCGCCCTCGCCCCAGCTGCCGCCGCTGCCGCCGCCCTCGTTCAGCCCCGACCCGCCCACGTTGCTGGAGCCGGCCCCGAACTCGGTGCCGCCGCCCGCGGTGCCCTGGTTGGTCGATGCGCCCATCCCCTCGGCGCCCGGGCGCTGCATGGTGCGGCCGCCGGTGCCCCCGGCCGTCCCGCCGCCGAAGGAGCCGCGGTTGCCGCTACCGCCCATTCCGCCGCCGCTCCAGCCGCGGCCCTGCATCCCGCCGCCGTACGAGCCGCCGCGGCCCTGGCTGCCGCGGTAGCCGCCGCGGCCGCCGGTGGGCTCGGAGATGCGCTCGATGGCGTCGTTCACGCGGTGCTCGCCGCGCTCGCTGTCCACGTCACGCACCACGTCGGCCTGCGCCACGATCCCGACGAGCCGGCCCTCGCGGTCGGTGATCGGCACGCGGCGCACCTGCTCGCGCTCCATCACGCGCAGGATGTCGCCCACCGAGTCGTTCTTGTTGCAGCTCTCCACCTCGGTGGTCATCACCTCGCTCACCTTCGTGCTGCGGGCGTCCATCCCCTCGGCCACGGCGCGGATGGTGATGTCGCGGTCGGTCACCACGCCCTTCAGCCGGCGTGTCTGCTCGTTTTCGACCACGGGGATGATCCCCACGTTCAGGTCGCGCATCTTGGCCGCGGCGTCGGCGAGCGAGCTTTCCGGCGTGACGCACTCGGGGTTGTCGGTCATGATGTCGGAAGCCCGCAGCCGCCGCGTCTCGTCCTGCCCGCCCGTGCTCCCCGACGTCCCGCCGCTCATCCCGCCCGACATGCCGCCGCGCATGCTGCCGCCCAGGCCCGGGCCGGTGTCGCGCGCTCCCCAGTCGGCGCCCATCCCGCCGCCGGTGTCCCAGTCGCTGCCGCCGCGCCCGGCCCCGCCGCCGTACGAGCTCCCCGAGCCGCCGCCGTAGCCGCCGGTGCCGGCGTTGTTGTAGTCGCGCAGGCCGCCGCCGGTCTGGTAGCCGAAGCCGCCGCCGCTCAGGTACTCGCCGCCGTAGCCGCGGGTGAGCCGGCCCTCGTGGCCGTAGTTGACGCCCCCGGTGTGGCCGGCGCCGCTGCCGTAGCCGCGCGTCCACTCCTGGTCGTAGCTGCCGCCGCCGCTGCCGAAGCCGCTGTAGCCGCGGTTGTAGCCGCCGCTCCAGCCGCCGTAGTTCTGCGCGTCGGAGCCCATCCCGCCGTACTCGCCGCCGCCCCACTGCTGGCCGCCCTGGTAGCCGCCGCCCCAGTTGCCGCCGCGCCGCTGCCCGCCGTATCCCCCGCCGCCGCCGTAGAAGCCGCCGCCGGCGCCCATGTCGTCGTCGTCGCGCTCCCAACCACGGTCGAAGTCCCGTCCGTAGCGTGCCATGCTCAGCCTCCCTGGGTTGAGTGTCTCGCCGGCGCCCCGCGGCGCCGTTCCGCCTGCTCATCCCCCGCGATTTAACCGGGGGAAGGGAGGGAGGAGGGGTGCAAGATGCGCACCCCTGCACGGGCACCGGAGCCGGTTCGGCAGGCAAGGAAACACGAACGGCGATGGATCTGGCTCGAGGGCCGGGAACCATCGCCGGGCAGGTCCGGGGGATCGTCCGTACGGACGGTTGAAAGCGGGTGGGTTGGATCAACCTTCCGGAAGGATCACGATCCTGCAGCATTGCTGGCCCTTGACGCAGTCGGCACCGCACGCGACCTGACCAGTATCGTTCACCCACAGACCGTGGACGTCTCCTTGTGCACCCCCGGGCCGAACGATTGCACCCGCCGCGAGCACAGTCACCAGCAGGGCACCGCGCAGCTTCCATGATACGGGTTTCATACGATGCGACCTCCTACGAAGAAGGATGGATTCCCGCACGTCCGCCTGCACCGGACCCGCCAAGGAGCGATGCAACCCGCGATTCCACGTCTCTTGCCTGAATCGAACGTGTGTCGTCCAAGGGGACGCCGAGAAACACCGCGGCGATCCGTTCGCCGCGCACGATATACAGCGCCGGCCGCTTCACCCCACGTGCCGCCTGCCTGGCCGGCGTGGTAAGGTAGAGGACGCGGGCGCGCACCCGTTCGCTGCGCAGAAACGATTCGACCGATGCCGGGTCAGAATCAAAGGCAACAGCCGCGATCTCGATGCGGTCGCCAAAGCGGGCCTGCAGCCGCCGCAACTCGCGGGCGGAGTTGCGGCAGCGAATCAGTTCGCGGCCATCCAGGGCCCACGTGGCTCGAATGGCGGTGGGAGATGAGGCCGCGAGTGCGGGCGGCGCCACGCTCCCGGGCCGCAACTCGGGAAGCGGCTCCTGGCTGCCGCGGCAGGCGGCGATGATCAGTGCGGCCGCGGCGTAGCGACTCAGCGCCCCGCCGTGAGCGTGGCTATGGACCATTCGTTGGGAGCCTCCGCACCGGGTTTGACAAAGACCAGCGATTCGTCAGCGGCCAGCGTCAGCAGGTTGGGCGACCCGGACGCCTCCCACAGCGGCGTACCTTCACGGCTCATGTGCAGCAGTGAGTAACGCCGGTCGGACCGCAGCTGGTCAGCGTACTGCACCAGGAATGTCCCGTCTCGCAGCCAGTAGAGGTCCGTCACGGTGGAGTACGATTCCCACCATGCGCGGAACCGCTCCGGCGGCGGATCGGGTTCGAGTGGCGTTTCCATCTTTCGGAATCCGCGGAAGGGAACCGCCACCTTTCCTATTTGGCGGCCGCGGTCGAACAGCCGCACGGTATCCTCAAGTGCGAACAGCACCGCGACCGTATCGCCCCGCACGTCGGCATTGGCAAAACCGGTAAACGCATACGAACCCGCAAACCCGGGCGGGCCCTGCGGCGCGGCGAAATAGCTGCGCATGATCCGGCCGCCCTTCAGGTTCCACTCGTGTAGCAGTGGACCGGCGACTGCTCCGCTCTTGCGGCCGATGATCAGCACGGTCGAGTCATTCAGCACTAGCAGTTCGTAGAGCGGCCCGATGCTGGTGTGAGCCGTGCCCAGCACGCGCGCGCCCGCCGAGTCGAACCGCGTCATTTCGCCCATCATATCGGCCGCCAGAATGGTCCCGTCGTTCAATCGGACGGCGCGCGCCAGGTGCTGGAACTCGCCGGGGCCGGAGCCGCGCCGCCCGAATGTGCCGCGCAGCCGGCCGTCGGGAGCATAGAACCGAAGCTGCTGCTCCTTGCCATCGGAGACGAGGAACTCACCTGAGGGGAGCACCGTCACCCAGGGCGACACGTTGATCACCGACTGGTTTTCTTCCAGCCGGAAGGTTCTTTCCCACGTAACCACCTGATTGAGGTCAGCAAAAACCGGCGTGCGCGGTGTGCCGGCGCGACCCTCACGGCCGCATGCGCTGATGGCAAGCAATGCCACACATCCAATCAGAGGATGAATTTTGGGAAAGTACGCGTGTGAAGCAGCCATGGTATGAGGAAAAATCTGAGAAACGAATAGGCCGTCCGAGATCGCGAATATGTGGCAGTTGCGTTCGCCTACGCAAGAAGAAAATTCTCTGTTGGTATTCGCGCCGAGGTCATCCTCTCGTTCCGCGGGTCGTTCGCCGGACCTCGCTCGGACGCCAGCCGGGACGCGCGGGTGCGTATGAACGGCACGAACCGTCATCGAAGTCGGTCCGATCCTTGCTCCTGCCGGGGCCGAAAGGGTTCAACGGGGGCGTTCCAGGACGGGGAAATGGCGACAGCGAAGACCGAGACCGAGCCGGCCGCGTTCCGGCTGCCCAGCATGCGGAACCTCTCCAAGGAAGAGAGGAAGTCCGTCACCCACAGCGAGTTCTGGATCCCCGAGGCCGAGCGCGAGATCTACAAGCGCGCCCTCGCGGCGCTGAACGCCGCGGGCGTGCCGTACGTGGTGGCCGGCGCCTACGCGATCTACGAGCACACCGGCATCTACCGGCAGACCAAGGACCTGGACCTCTTCTGCGAGCCCGGCGTCGTGGTCCAGGCCATGGAGGTGCTCAAGGCCGCCGGGTTCCGCACCCGGCTGGAGCAGGCGCACTGGCTGGCCAAGGCGCTCGACGACCCGTACTTCATCGACATCATCTACGGGATGGGGAACGGGCTGGCGCTGATCGACGAGGACTGGTACCGCCACAGCAAGCCCGCCATCCTGGCCGCCACGCCGGTGCGCGTGGCGCCGCCCGAGGAGCTGATCTGGCACCGGCTGTTCATCAGCGAGCGCCACCGGCAGGACATGGCCGACATCGCGCACCTGCTGCTGACGCACGGGCACCAGATGGACTGGAAGCGCCTGGTGGCCAAGACCGGCGAGCACTGGCCGCTGCTGCTGGCGCAGATCCAGACCTTCCGGTACGTCTATCCCGGGTACCACCGGCAGGTGCCCGAGTGGGTCCTGCGCGAGCTGCTGGAGCGCGCCAGCCGCGACGTGATGGTGGAGACCGGGGCCGACCGCGAGCACGACACCACCCGCGGCACGCTGATCTCGCGGTTCTCGTTCGCCATCGACGTGAACGAGTGGGGGTTCCGCGACCTGCGCCGCGAGTACACCGAACGGATGCGGGCGCACCCGCAGATCGTGGCGCTGGGCGCCAGCCCGGTGTGGGACGAGGTGGCCAACCACGAGCAGCAGGCGCAGGGCGAGACCGTGCCCGACCCCGCGGACGGTGGGGGCGAGGAGGAGGACGAACAGGGATGACGGACGGGGGCGGACCGGCCCGCGCGGCCGGCGGGAGGCAGGGACGGCGCAGGGAAGACCGGCAGCGCTCCGGCGTCGTGCGCGTGGCCGCGGTGGGCGACTTCCACTGCGGCGAGGAAGACGTGGGGCGCTACCGCGAAGCGTTCGCCCGGGTGAACGACGAGGCCGACGTGCTGCTGCTGGCGGGCGACCTGACCCGCCGCGGCACCCCGGCCGAGTTCCGCGTGGTGGCCAACGAGCTGGCCGACGTGCGCATCCCGATCCTGACCGTGCTGGGCAACCACGACCACGAGAGCCACGACGCCGAGACCGGCCTCGCCATCCTGCGCGAGCGCGGCGTGCACCTGCTGGACGGCGAGCCCTTCGAGCTTAGCGACCGCGTGGGCTTCGCCGGGGTGAAGGGGTTCATCGGCGGGTTCGGGCGCTACACGCTCACCGCGTTCGGCGAGGCCGAGACCAAGCAGATCGTGGGGACCACGCTGGACGAGGTGCAGCGGCTTGAGTTCGCGCTGCGGCGGCTGTCCACGCCGGTGCGGGTGGTGCTGCTGCACTATGCGCCGATCTGCGACACGGTGATCGGCGAGCCCGAGCAGATCTTCCCGTTCCTGGGCAACGACCGCCTGGTGGAGCCGATCGACCGCTTCAAGGCGGCGGCGGTGTTCCACGGCCACGCCCACCACGGCACCTTCCAGGGGAAGACGCCCGGCGGCGTGCCGGTGTTCAACGTGTCGCACGTGCTGCTGCGCGCCGCCGGCGCCGGCGACATGTACTTCCTCTACGACGTCGCCGTCCCCGACGAGGCCGAAGCGACGGACGAGCCCGAGGCCGCGCCGATGGGAGCGGGGGCCACGGCGGGTGCGGGGGATTGATCGGCCGGCGGCTGGATCATCGAGGCGATCGGAACGGGGTGCGCGGCGTCGGCCGCGCACCCCGTTTCATCTCGCATCCAGATGGGCCGGGGCGGATGAATCCGCGGCAACAACGGCCCGAAGTCCGCCTTCGGGGACTCCCACGCGACGTTCCGCGCGGACCCGAAAACTCGTGTGCAGTTCTCCCCTCCCCCCGCGCAGCGGGGGGCGGGGCCGGGGGAGGGGGGCCGCCGCGGCTGCGC
>DASSME010000505.1:0-6127 GCA_035689035.1 Longimicrobium sp.
GCAGACGCGGCTCGGGGCGCGCGCGCCGGAGCGCGGCCACGCTCGGCGGCGGGTCCTGGCCTTCGTGCACCACCAGCGCGGCGCCCGTGAGCCTCACCAGCGTGGAAAGCTCGCGCGCGGTGAGCGCGGGGTGCGCGCCCACGTACACGGCGCCGCAGTACCACGCCGCGAACGCCGCCACCAGGTGCTCGGGCCGGTTCGGCATCTGGCAGACGATGCGGTCGCCGCGCCGGACCCCCAGGCGCCGGTAGTCCGCGGCGCGCGCGGCTACCTGGTCGCGCAGCTCGCCGTAGGTGGTGCGCGCGCCGCCGGACGAAAGCGCGGTGCGCGTGGTCCAGCGCCCGCACGCCGCGTCCAAGGCGTCGCACAGGGTCTCTGCGGTCATCACGAGAACGGCGGTTGGAGCACACCGGCCCGGCGGCGGATACGGAATGGATAGCGGCCACGCGGCGCCCGGTGTTCTCCCCTCTTGCTCTCTTGCGCGCGGCCGGCGAGACCGCGGGCGCGCGCCTTGGGGATCGTCCCCCGCGAGCTCCGTGAGCTCCGTGAGCTCCGTGATACCGAATCGGGCAAAAGACCTGTTTCACGCAGAGGAAGCAGAGGAGCAGAGGAAGCAGAGGGAAATTTCTCTGCTGCCTCTGCTTCTCTGCTCCCTCTGCGTGAGGTTGTTGCAGTTGTTTCCGTCAACGATTCAGGAGGATCTGGTCTGAGAGAATTTCTTCTCGGATTCGGGATGATGATGGGATGGAGCAAACGTCCGCCGTTCGTCGTTCCTCGGCGATCCGGGCGCTTGCGGCATCACGCGGTATCCAGGGCCGCCCCGCGGGCGGGAACCAGGAAGGCTTCGCCGGCCAGCCCGGCGGCCTCGTCGGTGAAGGGGAGGCGGACCGGCGGCATCGCGGTCAGGCCGCGCGGAAGGACGCGGTCGGCCTCGCGCGCCCGCTCAATCTCCTCGTGCAGCCCCGGGCGTGGATACAGCGCCTGCACCGCCGGGCCCACCACGAACGGGCGCGCCTCGCGCTGGAAGTCGAACCCCGGGTCCTCGTCGCGTACGATCCCCTCCAGCACCAGCAGGGAAAGAATTGGCATCACGAAGGCCGGCGTCCCCCGCAGCCCGTGCCTGCGCTGGATGTCGAAGAGCCGCCCCACGAAGCGGGCCACCAGGAACTCGCCCGCGCGCGCCCCCGACGCCTCGGCCACCAGCGCCGCGACCTCGGCCTCGAAGGCAGCGTAATCCAGCCCCGGCGGCACCGCGAGCGCCATCTCGCGGGCCACGCGCGCGCAGCGGGCGCCGTCACCGGTGGCCAGCGCCAGGAAGAACTCCGCGAACTTCACCCGGTCGTACCGGCCGATCTCGGCCACGAAGCCGAAATCGAGCAGCACCGCGCGCCCCCCGCGGAGAAAGCCCAGGTTGCCGCGGTGCAGGTCGCAGTGGACGCACCCCTCCTGGAAAATCATCCGGTACAGCGCGCGCACGGCCGCGCCCAGCGCCTGGCGTGCCTCCGGTCCGCCCCGGGCCGGATGGGCGCGCAGCCCGGGGATGAACTCCATGGTGAGGATCGACGGGCCGCAGAGCTCGTCCACCAGCGCGGGGATGACGACGCCCGGCTCGCACGCCAGCGCCGCACGCAGCCGGCGGCACGCGGCGGCCTCGGCGCGGAAGTCGAGCTGCCGCTCCAGGCACGCGCAGAAGTGCGCGAGGGTGGCCTCCACGGGGATCAGCCGGAACGGCGGAAGCCGCGCCAGCAGACGCGCGCCGGCCCGCAGCAGGCGCAGGTCCGTGCCGATGCGGCGCGCCACGCCGGGGCGCCGCACCTTCACCGCCACCACCCGGCCGTCGTACAGCCGCCCGCGATAGACGGTGGCGATGCTCGCGCTGGCCACGGGCGTCGGGTCCAGCTCGGCGAAGACGGCCCCGGTCTCCACGCCCAGTTCCGCGCGGAAAAGCCCGGCCACCACGCCGAACGGGCCCGGGGCCAGCCCGTCCTGCAGCCGTGCCAGGTGGCGAAGGGCGTCGTCGCCCAGCAGGTCGCGCCGGGTGCCCAGGAGCTGGCCCAGCTTCACGAACGCGGGGCCCAGCGCCTCGAACCCCTCGGCCAGCGTGCGCCCGGTGATGCTCGCGCGCGTCTCGCCGCCGCGCGTCAGCGTGCCGGCGGCCAGCCGCGCGCCCAGCCGTACGGCGGCGGCGGCGGCGTGCCACCCCAGCTCCAGCGCGCGCAGGGCGGGGCGCACGGCTTCGCCGTGGCGCCACGCCGGCTGCGTGGGCGGTCCCGCGGCCGCGCGGGCGCTCGGGAACAGCGAGGCGAGGATCACTCGGCGGAACACCGCGAGCGGGGGAGCCGGTTCGCGCCGCTGCACGGCGCACGGCCGTATGGATAGCCGCCGGGATGCGCCCGGGGTTCTCCGCCCTTGCTCTCTTTGCGCCGCGGAGCACGCCGGATCGCGTGTCCGTGGCGGCGGACCAGCACCCGCTCGCTTGCGTTGGCGACAGCGAGACCATCGTTCGTCAGAATCCCGCCCCCTGGCCCGTTCCGCATCCAGCGCGCGGGGTTTTCCGCGCGCGTGGCCGCACGAGACGCTTGACGGATGGCGGCGGCGGGACCATCATGAGAAGTGTGCTAGAGATTTAGCAGCCGTCCCCGGCTGCCGGACCCGGACTGCCGCCCCATGAGCCGAACCCCTGCGCTGAACCAGCTGAGCCGCCGCGAGCGGCAGATCATGGACGTGGTGTACCGGCTGGGCAAGGCGAGCGTCACCGACGTGCTGGAGCGCCTCCCCGACCCGCCCAGCTACAGCGCCGTGCGCGCGCTGATGCGCATCCTGGAAGAGAAGGGGCACCTGAAGCACGAGCAGGACGGCCCGCGCTACCTCTACCTTCCCACCGTCCCCCGCGATGCCGCGCAGGGCGCCGCGCTCAGCCACCTGGTGCGCACCTTCTTCGGGGGGAGCACCGAGGCGGCCGTGGCCGCGCTGCTGGAGCTGCCCGAGGGCGGGATGTCGGAAGACGAGCTGGACCGCCTGTCGCACCTGATCGACGAAGCCCGCAACCAGGGTCGCTGACCATGGCCCCTTCCGCCGCCCCCTTCACGCCCGCGCTGGCCCAGGCCGCGCTGCTGGTGGCCAAGAGCACGCTGCTGCTGGGCGCGGCGGCGCTGGGCGCCCACGCCATGCGCCGCGCCAGCGCCGCGGCGCGCCACCTGGTGTGGAGCCTGGCGCTGGGCGGCCTGATGGCGCTCCCCGCCCTCGCCCTCCTGGTTCCCGACTGGAAGCCGGCGGCGCTGGCGGTCCTGCGCCCAGCCTCCGCGGCGGGCGAGGCGTGGGCCGGAACGGCGCCCGTGGTGCCGTCCATCCCGCTGGCCGTGGTGCTGCTGGCGGCGTGGGCGGCGGGCGCGGCGTACGTGCTGGCCCGGCTCGCGCGCGGCCTCCTCGCCGTCCGCCGGCTGGCGCGCGGCGCGCAGGTGGTGGACGACCCGCGGTGGACCGACCTGCTGGAGCGGCTGGGCCGGACGATGGGCGTGCGCCGCGCCGTGGCGCTGCTGCGCAGCGACGAGGTGGCGATGCCGCTCACCTGGGGCGCGCTGCGCCCGGCCATCCTCCTTCCCGCCGGCGCCGACGGATGGACGCCCGAGCGGCGCCGGGTGGTGCTCCTCCACGAGCTGGCCCACGTGGCCCGGCGCGACTGCCTGATGCAGACGCTGGCCGAGGCGTGCTGCGCGGCGTGGTGGTTCCACCCCGGCGCGTGGTGGGCCGCGCGGAAGATGCGCATCGAGCGCGAGCAGGCGTGCGACGACCAGGTGCTGGCCGCCGGCGCCCGCGCGTCGGACTACGCCGGGCACCTGCTGGACGTGGCCCGCGCCTGCCGCACGCCCGCCCCCGCCGCGGCGATCGCGATGGCGCGCGCCAGCCACCTGGAGGGCCGCGTGCGCGCCGTGCTGGCCGCGCACGGCGACCGCCGCGCGGTGACCGGCCGCACCGCCGCGGTGTGCGCGGGCGCGGTGCTGCTGGCCTCGCTCCCGCTGGCCGCCGTCACCCCGTCCGTGCGCCCGGCCGCGCCCCGCACCGGCGCGCAGGCGCTGGCGCGGAGGTGGGAGATGCCGCCCGCGCGCGGGATCCACGGCGGCTACACCATCGACGGCAGGCCGGGCGGCCGCATCGCCGCCGCCGCGCCGAGCCGGCCGGCGTCCGCCACGCCCCCGGGCGCCCTGGCGGCGGCGTGGCCGCCGAAGCCGCGCGTGGCTCCGGCACCGGCCACGCGAAGCACGCCCGCACCCGCGACCGTGGTCGCGCGGCGCGACACGAAGCCCGCGCCCACGCACCCGCGGTCCACGCGGTCGCGCGTGCGCGTCGAGGCGCCCGGGGTGCTGGCCAGCCTGGACCAGGACGGAAACCTGCACGCCCGCGTCCGCCTTCCCGAAGGCGTGGACGTGCGCGTGGAGGGCCACGGCGTGCGGGCGGTGGGCAACGAGCTGCGCGTGGACGGGAACATCGGCCGCATCATCTCCTCGCTCGCACCGGGCGAGAGCGGCCGCGAGGTTGCCAAGCGCCCCGACGCGTCGCGCCGCACGGGCGCGCGCGCCAAGAAGCTGGCCACCGAGGTGCGCCGGCAGCTGGCCGGGGAGAAGCACGACCTGGCACTCCGCGTCCTGGCCGGCGTGAACGGCGAGGTGGAGGGCGGCGAGCACCCCGACAAGTCCGCCGGCGAGCAGGAATCGGGCGGCGCCTGACGCACCCGGACCGCCGGCCCCACCCGCCGGCGGATTCCGTCGGCCGGTGGTGCTAAAAAATTAGCGAACGATGAAGCGTGAAACCCGCGGCCGCCACGCTTCGTTCAGCGGAGCACACGGTTCGTCACGGCGGAGTTGAACGATGCGGTCGGCGCGGCGAGGGTGAGTCGTGGCGCCGCGCCGGAGCCGGGCGGGCGGTACTCGCCATGGCGGCTGCGGAGCGCCGGCGGGCGAGGTTACAACCCTGGGGCCCGAATGTGAATCCAACACGCATTCCTGCCCCGCACCGCGGGATTGCAGGATCCCCAGGCAGCACCAGACCGAGACACAGCGGAACCTCGCGGGCGGCGCCCGTCCGGCCGCCCCTGAAACCCTCCACGTCGGAGACCCCCGATGAAGACCCGATTCGCGCCGCAGGTGGCCGCCGTGGCCGTGGCGCTGCTGGCTGCCCGCACCGCGACCGCCCAGGAGCTGGCCTCCAGTGCCACCCCGGCGCGTTCCGCCACCACGCAGCCGCGCGCCGCCGCCCCGGGCTCGCCCGCGCGCACCCTGCGCGCCGCCACCGCCGCCAACATCCACGTGGACGGCCGGCTGGACGAGGCGGCGTGGGCCACCGCGCCGGTCGCCAACGAATTCACCCAGCAGGGGCCCGACGAGGGGAAGCCCGCCACCGAGCGCACCGAGGCGCGCGTGCTGTGGGACGGCGACGCCATCTACGTGGGGATGCGGATGTACGACGCGCACCCCGACAGCATCCTGGCGCAGCTCACCCGGCGTGACGAGGGGAGCACCAGCGACGGCGCGCGCGTGTTCATCGACAGCTACAACGACAAGCGCACCGCCTTCGTCTTCGGCCTCAATCCCAAGGGGGTGAAGGACGACTTCCTGCGCTTCAACGACGGCAGCGGGATCGACTTCGGGTGGGACGCGGTGTGGGAAGGCGCCACGCACGTCGACAGCGCGGGGTGGACGGCCGAGTTCCGCATCCCGCTCTCGCAGCTGCGCTTCAGCGCCAGCTCGGTGGCCGGCGGCCGGCTGGGCCTCAACTTCCGGCGCTACATCGCCCGCCGCGGCGAGGCGGCGTTCTGGGCGCCGATCCCGGCCACCTCCAACGCCTTCGTCTCGCTCTTCGGCGAGCTGGACGGGATGCAGGGGATCCGGCAGGGGCGGCGGCTGGAGGTGATGCCGTACGTGAGCAGCAAGGTCGACCGGCTCCCCTTCTCGCAGCGCAACGCCTTCGCCGGCGCCACCACCTTCACCCCGTCGATGGGGGCGGACCTGAAGGCCGGGCTCCCCGGCGGGCTCACGCTGTCGGCCACCATCAACCCCGACTTCGGGCAGGTGGAGGTGGACCCGGCGGTGGTGAACCTCTCCGCCTTCGAGACCTTCTTCCCCGAGCGCCG
>DASSME010000506.1:0-13511 GCA_035689035.1 Longimicrobium sp.
CGCGGATGCCGGTCGCGGGCTGGGTGTAGAAGCGCCACGCCGGGGCCAGCGGGCGGCCGTTCAGCGACACGGGCTGCAGCTGGGCCATGCAGCGCAGCACCGCCTCGCGCCAACGGTCGTCCTGCACGGCCGCGCCGGGCACGCCGGGGCAGCGGCGGGCGATCAGCGCGTTGTGGCGGCGCGGGATGTAGGGCACGAAGAGGCGGACGTACGGGTCGCGGATGATGTCGGACTGGATCTCGGGGAGCTTGGGCTCGTCCCCGCCGCCGCCGCCGCGCTGGTCGGCGTAGAAGGCGTTGCCCACGGTCAGCGCGCCGCCGCCCCGCGGAAGGAAGTCGTAGCCGTCGCTGCGGATCACGCCGTGCGGCAGCAGCACGTCCTTCACCAGCACGATCCCCACGAAGGCGGTGACGATCAGCATCAGCACCGTTCCGTGCCGCCTGGCCCGCAGGTTGGTGAGCAGCGTGTACAGGAGCGGCATGAAGAGCACGCTGCTGCCGAAGCGGCTGGTGAGCGTGCCCAGGCGGTGGATGATGCGCGCGGGGCGGCCGTCGGGGTCCAGCCGGTCGCCCATGCGGCGGTCCACCATCCCCGCGATCATCACCGGGCCCACCAGCGCGAACAGCACCAGCTCCATCACGACCAGCGCCTTGTCGGCACCCTCGATCAGCCAGCGCGACAACGCCACGGCGCCCACCACCAGGAAGCCGCCGAAGATCAGCGAGTAGCCGAACAACAGCGCGATCCCGAACGCCGCGCCGAAGATCATGCTGGCCAGCCGGTCGGCGCGGTCGATCAGCGTCTGCAGCGAGGGGGTGCGCTTGCGCTGGATCTCGCGCATGATCGGGCCGGTGCGCATCCGCTCCCACACGATGCCGTTGGGGAACACCGCCTCGATCCCGATCACCCCCACCCAGTAGCCGCGCACGGACAGGTGCGCGATGAAGCCGCCCACCAGCGCGTACAGCGCCATCTTCACGTAGAACCAGGCCATGAACGCGGCCATGAACCACCCCGCGTCCAGCCGCGGCCGCACGCCGTTGAACCACGCGTCGAGCTGGCCGGGAAGCTGGATCAGGCTGAACACCAGCGCGCCCGAGATCAGCAGCTCCAGCTCCCACGGACGCACCGTGGGCTCGTGCGGGGTCTGCCCCAGCGTGCTGGGCGGCGGTGTCGGCGGCGCCGGAGCGGCCTGCGCGTCGTCGTCGGCCTGCACGGGGTCGATGGCGGCCGGCGTGGCGGCGGCGTGGCTCATGGGGAGAACCGCGGGAAACGGGGCGTGCGGGGAGGGTGCGCCCAAATCTCTGGATGCCAGCGAGTTGCCGCAAGTGAGAGACTTCCGGCCTTCCCCCTGGCCTTCAGGCGCGGCTGCGTCGCGTCCTGAAAGCCCGTCCCTCTCCCGAACCGCGGGAGAGGGACGTTGGACGCTTCGCGCGGCTACTTCGCTCGCACGTCGCGGCGAGTAGCGCGCCACGAGCTCTCCCGGGAAAGCCCCGCTCCCGGCGTCGCCGCATGGCCGAGGAGCCGGACGTAGCGTCATCCGGCCTTCAACGGTCCCGTCACCTTGTACGTGTTGAGGAGGACGCCGGTCGGCGTGGCGGTCGTGCCGACGAGCTCGAACACGCGTGCCGGGGTTCCCTCCGCGAAGAAGCGCTTCCCCGTCCCCAGCAGAACCGGATAGACGATCAGCACGACTTCATCCGCGAGCCCGTGTTCGAGCAGCGGCGTGGTCAGCGTGGAGCTGCCCGAGACGACCAGGGCCGGGCCATCCTGCGACTTGATGTGGCGAACGCCTTCGACGAGCTCCGGTCCAACGCCCTCGAACGGGCCCCATTCAAGACTCTCCGGACGGTGAGTGGCGATGTACTTCGTAGCCGCGTTGAGGCGGTCCGCCAGCGGATTGCTCGGCGCCTTCGGCCAGTAGCCCGACCACATGTCGTAGGTGCGACGGCCCAGCAGCAGGTCGAAACGCTCGCCGTGCGCGGCCGTGACCGCGTCCCGGCCCGCGGGAGTCCGGTAGGGCGTAGTCCAGTCGCCGTAGGGAAAGTCGCCGCCGTCGGCGGAGTGCTGGATCACGCCGTCCAGCGAGACGTGTTCGACGATCTTGAGCGTTCTCATTCAGCTCTCCGTTCCGCCGGCAGTGGGAAAGCGTTCCTGCAGCCAGGCCTGCCACAGCGGCGTCTCGCGGGCGACGGTTGCGGCCGCCTGCTCGCCGTAGTGGTAGAAGTTCATCGCCACCATCCCCGGGCCGCCGGGAGCGGTGAAGGCGCCCAGTGCGGCGATGCCGGGCCCCGGCTGGTCGACTCTCAGCAGGGCGTCGTACGGATCCCGGGTGACGTACTCCACCACCCCGCTGAGCGGGGTGACCCCCGCGGGCATCGTCCACCGCTCACCGACGCCACGATCCTTCACGCCCACCGCGGCGGTCAGCGTGTCCCAGGCCTCCGCTTCCGTACCCGCGGCCGGAGCCGTCAGCTGCATGAGCGCGGCGCGCTGGCCGCGGAAGTGGGTGAGGTAGAGCCGCAGGGTGCGCAGGAAGGCGGGCCATGCGGCCTGGCCGGCTTCCAGCTGGTCGTCCCAATCGTCCGTGCTGGCGAAAAGGCTGTGGACGATGCGGACGACACAGGTGCCTCCCGCGCGCGCCTCGACGCTCCACTCCTCCGCCATGGGAGGCGAGCCCGGCATCCAGCCGCCGAACTCCTTGGCGAACCTCCGGGGCGGATCCCAGTCCGTCACCACCGAGCGTGCCTCCAGGCCCGGACCGAAGGTCAGCGTCATCGCGCTGGGCTTCCCGCCGCTCGCCTCCACCTCGGCCGGCACGAACCAGGACGAGATGCCCGGCCCGGTGGCGATGGCCTCCCACACTTCCTCCGGCGTGCCAGGGACCTCGACCTCGACCTGGACGGAACGGCGTCCGGACGCTTCTGCCTTCACGCTCATGCTGGCTCCGTGGAATCCGATGGGTAGGGTACTGGGTGCGCCACGACCACCAGTCGATGCGCGCGGCCGCCGGGGGCGGATTCGTCGTGATATTTCGAAACGAGGCGGGCGACGGCCTCGGCGAGCTCATGGCTGAAGGCCGCCCGGTCCGCCGGCGAGCGGAAGCGGACCTCGGTGTCCACTGCCAGGGTCGCCAGGCGTTTCCCCGACTCGCTCGCGCGGCGCACCAGATCGCCCACCTCGCGGACGACCCGTGCGCCCAGGGCGATGAGGTAGCTCGCGGACAGCCGGTCCACCTCACGGTGCGGATCGACGGCGACCGGGCCCAGGGCGCTCGGCGAAACCACGTAGGAAGCCGCCGTCGCGACGAGCAGCCGTTCCGTCAGCCCGCCCCACTTGCGTTCCTCCGCCAGCCGCACCAGCCCGTGCGCCTCCAGCGCGCGCAGGTGGTAGTTGACCTTCTGCCGGGCCAGGCCGACCCGCGCGGCCAACGCCGCCGCCGAGGTGGGCGCGGCCAGTTCGGAGAGGAGGCGGCTTCGCATCGGCTCCAGGGCCACCGTGGCCGCCGCCGGATCGTCGATGACTTGGATATCGAGCATGGGGAGAGGATAGCCTTGACAATTATTTTTGTCAAGGCTGCATTTTGAGGCTTTCCGCCGAGGTAGCGGAGTCGATGGCGGGGGCGGTTGACGCGGCGGCGTTCCAATGCGATCGAGCCGGGGATGCGCCGTGCTGGATCCGGTGGGCTCGTCGGAAAGCGTCGCAAGCAGCCAGGCGCCGAGACCGGCGTGGCCCAGGTGCCGTTCGGAACGCGTACAGGCGGACCGGCGCACGGAGCGGTCGAGCGGGGCCCGCGGGACGGACCCACCCGCCGTGTGCCCGTCGTGGCGATTTCTCCCCCGGTACCCCGCGGCGGGCCGGACACCCGCTCTCCGGGGCACAGCCGTTGCGTTCGCCGCGAGCGTCGGCTCAGCGCAACGGGAGAGGGGACGATGCGGAGGATGATGATCGCGGCGCTGCTCGCGGGAGTGGCGCTGGGCGGCTGCAAGGTGCAGGTGAACGACGGCGGCAAGCTGCCCGAGGTGGACGTGAAGGAAAAGGGCGACGGCCGCGCCACCGTGAACGTGAAGCCCGGCGAGATGCCCGACGTGGACGTGAAGGCCGACCCGTCCGCCGTCCCCAGGGTCGACGCGCCGGACGTGAAGCTCCCCGAGGTGAACGCGCCCGACGTGAAGGCGCCGCGCCTGGACGGGGCCGACACCACGCGCCGCGACACCGCCCGCCGCGGATGACGGCACCCCAGCACGGACGAACCAGGAAGAGGATGCGGATCCACCCAGGAATCCAGACGGCGATCGTGGCGCTGGTGCTCTCCGGCTGCGTGGCCGCGTGCGACCGCGGCGCGGAGAAGGCCGGCGGCGCGGCGGCGGCACGGCGCGAGCAGCAGGCGCGCGCCGATTCGGCCCGCGGCGAGGAGAAAGCCCTGCGCGACTCGGGCGTCAGCGTCGACACGCAGGTGGTGGACACCGGCGGCCCGTCCGAGACCCCGGCCGAAGACAACTGACCTCCATCGCGGTACTTACCGGCCCCGGCACGCCCCGCGCGCGCCGGGTGTTCGCGCGCGTGCTGCAAATTTGTGCAACGCCATGCTGGCGGAGCGGCGCGCCCGGGCGTTACCATTCCGATCAACCCTCACAAACGCACGGTACGGCGGGACTGTCGCTCGCCCGGTGTCCCTTTCGCTGCGCGCGCGCGACCGCGCCGGCAGCCGGGAGGTGACCGGCCGCGGGGTCCGCGAGTCTCACGGCGGCGTGCGCGGGGGCGGCGGGAGCGGCGGGCGCGGCGCCCCTCTCCCCCGCGGCGGCTCATGCGGCGTCCGCCCCGGTGCTCCCGGGCGTGCGCGCCGCGCGACCTGACCCGAGACCAAGGCCCTGACGCGTGGACCCGACTCCGGCGGTTCCCTGGCAGATCTGGATCGACACCGGCGGCACCTTCACCGACTGCCTGGCCCGCGACCCGCGCGGGCGGCTGCACCGCGCCAAGGTGCTCAGCAGCAGCGCCCTTCGCGCCACCGTAGAGCGGGCCCTGGCCTCCGACGCGCTGCGCATCAAGGAAGAGTGGCGCGCGCCGCAGGGGCTCGTGGACGGCTTCGAGGTGCGGCTGCTGGGCGTGCGCCACCCGCCCGTCCGCGTCACCACCTACGACCTGAAGACCCACACCGTCTACCTGGACCGGCCGCTTCCCGGGCTTCCCCCGGCCGGCACCACCATCGAGCTCGCCTCGCCCGAAGAGGCGCCGATCCTGGCGGCCAAGCTGGTGACGCAGACGCCGTTCGGGGGGCGCCTTCCCGCGCTGTCGATGCGGCTGGCCACCACGCGGGGGACCAACGCGCTGCTGGAGCGGCGCGGCGGGCGGGTGGCGCTGTTCATCACCCGCGGCTTCGGCGACCTGCTGCGGATCGGCACGCAGCAGCGGCCGGAGCTGTTCGCGCTGCGGGTGGAGACGCGCGCGCCGCTGTACGAAGCCGTGGTCGAGGTCGACGAGCGGCTTTCCGCGGACGGCTCGGTGCTGCGCGCGCTGGACGCGGACGCGCTGGCCGCAGCCGCGGCGCAGCTCGCCGCCGACGGGATCGACTCGGCCGCGGTGGCGCTGATGCACGCCTACCGCAACCCGGCGCACGAGCGGGCGGTCGCCGAGGCGCTGCGCTGCGCGGGGTTCCGCCACGTCTCGCTCTCGCACGAGCTGGCGCCGCTGATCAAGCTCCTTCCCCGCGCCGAGACGGCGGTGGTGGACGCCACCCTCGCGCCCGTGATCGCCGACTACCTGCGGCGCGTGGGCGGCGCGCTGCACGGCGGGCGCCTGCACGTGACCACCAGCGCCGGCGGGCTGGTGCGCCCCGAGGAGTTCCGCGCCAAGGACTCGCTCCTCTCCGGGCCGGCGGGGGGCGTGGCGGGGGCGGCGTACTCGGGGCGGCGCTCGGGCTTCGATCGCGTGATCGCCTTCGACATGGGCGGCACCAGCACCGACGTGGCGCGCTGGGACGGCGACTTCGAGTACGTGTGGGAGCACGAGGTGGGCGGCGGGCGCATCTTCTCCCCCGCGCTGGCGATCGAGACGGTGGCGGCGGGCGGCGGCTCGGTCTGCTCGTTCGGCGCCGAGGGGCTGCGGGTGGGGCCCGAGAGCGCGGGCGCGGCGCCGGGGCCGGCGTGCTACGGCGCGGGCGGGCCGCTCACCCTCACCGACTGCAACCTGCTGCTGGGGCGCCTCTCGCCGCACCACTTCCCGATCCCCGTGGACGGCCGGCACGCCGCCGACGCGGCCGACGCGCTGCTGCGCGAGGTGCGCGCGAAGACCGGCGAGGAGACCACGCGCGAGGCGCTGCTGGCCGGGCTGATCGAGATCGCCGACGAGCGCATGGCCGACGCGATCCGCACCATCTCGCTGCGCCGCGGCTACGACCCGGCGGGGTACGCGCTGGTGGCGTTCGGCGGCGCGGGCGGGCAGCACGCGTGCGGCGTGGCCGAGCGGCTGGGGATCGAGAGCGTGGTCGTCCCCGCCGACGCCGGGCTGCTGAGCGCGCTGGGGATCGGGCACGCGCCGCTGGAGCGCTTCGCCGAGCGGCAGCTGCTGCGGCCGCTCGCCGAGGTGGAGGGCGACGTGGCCGCCTGGTTCACCGAGCTCGGCAACCAGGCGCTCGAGGCGGTGGCGCGCGAGGGGGTGGAGCGCGGCACCATCTCCGTGCGCCGGCGGATCGCCAGCCTGCGCTACGTGGGGCAGGAGTCGTCGCTCGAGGTGGAGTGGGCGCCGGGCGGCGACCTGCGCCGCGCCTTCGAGGAGCGCTACGCCGCCGTCTACGGCCACCGCCCGGCCGACCGGCCGATCGAGCTGGAGTCGATGCGCGCCGTGGCCTCCACCCCGCCGGCCGAGCCGGGCGGCGAGCAGACGCCCGAGCGCTTCCCGGCGCCCACCAGCGGCTCGCGGCGCGTGTGGGTGCGCGGGGGGTGGCGGAAGGTGCCCTGCTACACGCGCGAGCAGCTGAAGCCCGGCGCCGCCTTCACCGGCCCCGCGGTGCTCACCGAAGCGCACGCGGCGACCTACGTGGCCGAGGGGTGGAGCGTGGAGGTGGACGGCGCCGGCGCGCTGCTGATGGAGCGCGACCGCACGGCTCGTCCCCTCGACGACGCCGAAGGGACGGCCGAGACGCCCCAGGCGGTGCGGCTGGAGCTGTTCGTCAACCGCTTCCGCGCCTTGGTCGCCGAGATGGGCGAGATGCTGCGGCGGACGGCGCTCAGCACCAACGTGAAGGAGCGGCTCGACTTCAGCTGCGCGCTGCTGGACGCGGGGGGCGAGCTGGTGGTGAACGCGCCGCACATCCCCGTGCACCTGGGCGCGCTGGGGCTGTGCGTGCGCTCGGTGGCCGCGGCGCTCCCGATGCGGCCGGGTGACGTGGTGGTGACCAATCACCCCGCGTTCGGGGGGAGCCACCTTCCCGACGTGACGGTGATCACCCCCGTGCACGACGACGCGGGCTCGCTCCTGGGCTACGTGGCCAGCCGCGCGCACCACGCCGAGATCGGTGGCACGCGGCCGGGCTCGATGCCGCCGGACGCGCGGACGCTGGCGGAGGAAGGCGTCGTCATCCCGCCCACGTACCTGGTCCGCGGCGGCGAGGCGCGGTGGAGCGAGCTGCGGGCGACGCTCACCGGCGCGCCGCACCCCACCCGCGCGGTGGACGAGAACCTGGCCGACCTGGCCGCGGCGGTGGCGGCGAACCACCGCGGCGCCACCCTGCTGGCCGGGCTGGCGCGCGAGCACGGCGCCGCGGCCGTGGCCGGGTACATGGAGGCGCTCAAGCAGCGCGCCGAGACCGGCATCCGCGACGCCCTGCGCGCGCTGGGCGACGGCGTCTTCGCGGCCGAAGAGCGGCTGGACGACGGGGCCCGCCTGTGCGCCCGCATCCAGGTGGCCGGCGGCCGCGCGTCGATCGACTTCGCGGGGACGTCGGGGGTGCACGCGGGGAACCTGAACGCCACGCCGGCCATCGTCCGCAGCGTGGTGCTGTACGTGTTGCGGCTGATGGTGCGCGAGCCGCTGCCGCTGAACGAGGGGCTGCTGCGCGCGGTGGAGGTCCACGTGCCGGCGGGGATGCTGAACCCCGAGTGGCCGGACGATCCGTCGCGCGCCCCCGCCGTGGTCGGCGGCAACACCGAGGTGAGCCAGCGGCTGACCGACACGCTGCTGAAGGCGCTGGGGCTGGTCGCCTGCAGCCAGGGGACGATGAACAACACCCTCTGGGGAACGGAGCGCTTCGGCTACTACGAGACGGTGTGCGGCGGCTCGGGCGCGGGGCCGAAGTGGCACGGCGCCAGCGCGGTGCACACGCACATGACCAACACGCGCATCACCGACCCCGAGGTGGTGGAGCACCGCTACCCCGTGCGCATCGAGCGCTTCGGCGTGCGCGCGGGGAGCGGCGGCGCGGGCCGCTTCCGCGGCGGCGACGGCGCCGTGCGCGAAACGGTCTTCCTCGAGCCCGCCTCCCTTTCGATCCTGGCCCAGCACCGCGACGGCGGCCCCTACGGCGTGGACGGCGGCGCCCCCGGCGCCCCCGGCACCCAGCGCGTGGTCCGCGCCAACGGCGAGACCGTCGAGCTGCGCGGCATCGACGCGTGCGAGGTAGGGCCGGGAGACCGGCTGATCCTCGAAACCCCCGGCGGTGGCGGGTGGGGGACGGCTTGACCGATGGGAGCGGGCAGCGCCGGCAACAAGGCGCCGCGATGACCCTTCCCCCGATTCGTCAGGCTAGCTAAATTGGTTAGCTAACCTGAGGGAGGGAAGATGATCGTCAACGTGCACGCAGCCAAGACCCAGCTTTCGAAGCTCATCGAACGGGCGATCGCCGGTGAGGAGATCGTGATCGCGCGTGGCTCGGAGCCGGTGGTCAAGCTGGTCGCGCTGGAGAAGACGGAGCCGCGGCGCCAGTTCGGGGCGCTGAAGGGCGAGCTGGTGGTGCCGGACGAGTTCTTCGAGCCCCTTCCGGACGACGAACTCGCCGCTTGGGAGCAGTGACGTGAGACTGCTGCTCGACACGCATGCCCTCCTGTGGTGGCTCGCGGGCGACGAGCGGCTGTCCACAGTGGCCGCCGACGCTATCCAGAACCCGTCCAACGAGGTACTCGTCAGCGCCGCCTCGGCCTGGGAGATCACCACCAAGTACCGTATCGGCAAGCTCCCGACTGCCACGCGCTTGGCCAGCGACTTCGATGCGGTGCTCCGTTCACAGGGCTTCCAGGGGCTTCCGATTACCATCGAGCATGCTCAACTCGGCGGCCTTCTTCCCGGGCCCCACAAGGACCCCTTCGACCGGATGCTGATCGCGCAGGCCCAGGTCGAGCATCTCGTGCTGATCTCGAACGAAGAAGTGTTCGACCTGTACGGCGTGGTACGGCTCTGGAACTAAGCACTCCCGCCCCACGTTCCTCCACCGGCAGGCCGTCCGCCGCCCCGCCTGAGACCAGTTGGTGCTGGAGACGCCCGGCGGCGGGTGGGGGGCGGGGTAGTAGTCGTGCGGGCGGCCTTGTAAATCGCGTCCCGCTCCTGCGACCCTTGAACGATCCAGATACCGCGACGCCTCCACCATCGGTGCCAGGAGATCTCCAGAGCGGTTTTCGTCAGAGTCCAGAGGCGCTCCTCATCTCATCCCGTGCTCATACGAGATCCCGCCTGATCCGTTCACGGACTCACAGACAACGGGCTCACGCAGGGTCAGCAGAGTCATCAGCAAACTGCGGTTTTCTGCTGACCCTGATGGCCCTGCGTGGTCTTTCCCCTGATTCTGTCAGATTGTCGGGGGGATGCGCATTGAAGAAGGAAAGACCGGAGTCCACCCACCCGTAGTCCCCCCCCCCAACCATGACGATCCCACCGATCCGCTTCGCGCCCGCGGCGATGACGCTGGCCATGGCCGCGCTCGCGGCCGCCTGCTCCGACGCGACCTCGCCGGTGGACGGGCGGGACGCCTGCTCGCGGCTGGGCGTGCCCGGCACCTACGCGGGCGACGTGTCGCTGGGGCGCGGCGAGGCGGTGAAGCTGGCCGGCGGGACGCAGCTGTGCCTGGCGGTCCCCGGCTCGGCCGCCGACGCCTACGCGCTGGCGTTCGTGGACACACGCCCGATCCAGGCGTCGCTCACCGCGCAGGAGCCCGCCTCGGGCGACGGGTTCGGCGTGACCGTGGGCGCGGCGGGGAGCACGCGCGCCACGCGGCTCGCCGCCCTGTCGGCCCCCGCGGAGCCGTCGGACGTGCGCGAGTGGGCGTTCTCGCACGCGGACGCCGACGACGCCGGGAACCGCGCCACGCCGTGGACCCAGGGCGAAAGCTTCCGCGTGGTGGACCTGCTGCAGGACTCGGTGCGGCCCGCCACGGTGCAGCGCGTGTACGACGGGTGGCTGGTGGTGGCCGTGTACACCGACCAGCCCGAGCCCGCGCTGGCGGGGATGCTCCAGAACCTGGACACCGCCTGGCCCACCCTGCGCGCCACCGGCGTCCCGCTGCTGCGCAAGCTGCTGAGCGACTCGCTGCCGATGACCAGTGGCGGCTCGCACCAGCTGCTGGTGGTGATCCGCGGCGACATCCCCGGCGCGTCGGGGCTGGCGTTCGGCGAAAGCGACGGCGCGCGGACCCTCACCCAGATCGCGCTGCGGCCGTACGCCGACCCGGGGAACGCGCCGTTCGTGGCCAGCCTGCTCTTCCACGAGGTGACGCACGCGTTCCAGCGGCAGTACATCAGCGCCACGCGGCCGGCCGCCGCGCCGCCCACCCTGCACGCCGGCGCCGCGCGCTGGGCCATCGAGGGCGGCGCGACGCTGATGCAGGCCGAGTTCGCGCGGAGGCTGGCTGGGATCTCGTGGGCATCCAACTGGGACTTCCGCAATCCGAACGGCACGGCCCAGGCCTTCTACTCGCGCTTCGCGTTCACCGGCACGGGCCCGTTCGTGGGCGGCTACTCGCCGCCGGCCGGGTTCATGCGCGACCTGGCCGAGCGCCGCGTCCGCCGCGGCGAAGCGGTGGACGACGCGCTGGCCGCGGTGATGCGCGGCGCCATCGAGGGGTGGTACGGCCACGGCCCGTCCGCCACCGACCGCCCCGGCCTGGCCGCGCGAATGCGGTCCGCGCTCGGTGGCGACTGGGATCCGGCCGACGCGATGCTCACCTGGACGCTGAGCCACGCCGCCGACGACCGCACCTCGAGCGGCACCTTCCAGGACGCCGCCTTCCTGCGCGCGTGGGACACCACCGACCCCGGCGCCTGGCCCGCCGCCGGCACGCTGGCCCCCGGCTCCGCGCCCGTCACCCTGGCGCAGGAGCGCGAATCCACCCACTGGTTCGAGCTTGCCGGCGGCGGCACCTACGCGGTGAGCTCCACGGTGGACGGCGTGCAATGGATGCTGGTGCGGATGAAGTAGAACCGGCCATCCAGTCGTCGTGCGTCTCGGCCGGTCGCCGGAAACCGGATCACGCAAACGCGCCGGGAGATCGCGATCTCCCGACGCGCCGCCGTCGTTGCCGTTTGAAGCCCGCGCAGCCGGACTGCGTGCCGTGGTAGCCGCGACTTCAGTCGCAAACTCGAACGACGCGCCCCGCCGAATCCCCGTGTGCCGCCGCCGTTACCGGTACTCCAGCTCCTCGCGCGTCCAGACCTCGCCGCCGCGCGATACCAGGCGGACGCGGCGCAGGTTGGCCACCGCGGCGAGCGGGTCGGCGTCCAGCACCACCAGGTCGGCCAGCTTCCCCGGCTCCAGCGTGCCGATGTCACTGCGGCCCATGGCGCGCGCCGCCGTCCTCGTCGAGGCGACCAGCACCTCCATCGGCGACATCCCCGCCTCGGCCATCGCCTCCATCTCGCGGTAGATCGAGGCGCCGTGCAGGGTGAGCTGGTTGCCGGCGTCCGTCCCCGTCGCGATCGGGATGCCGGCGTCGCGCACGCGGCGGAGGTTGGCGTACATCGTCTGGCGCTGCGTGGCCACGCGCTGGCGGAACGCGGCCAGCCGCGCCTCGGGGATCACCGGGGGGAGCGAGTCGGTGATCGCCGCCTTCCGCCGCGTGTCGGGATCCACGCACGCCAGGGACACGCCGGTCGAATCGAAGTGGTGCGTGTAGAGCTGCACGTAGCCGTCGGTCACCGTGAGGGTGGGCGTGTAGGTGGCGCCGGCCTGCTTCGCCAGCGCGATGAACTCGTCGTCCACCGGCTTGTCGTCCACCGAATGGACCAGCAGGCGGGCGCCGGCGCGCAGCGCGTCCTTGGCCTGCCACAGGTCCGTGGCGTGCACGATCAACGGGATCCCGCCGCGCCGCGCCTCGTCGGCGGCGATGCGCAGGCGCGCCTTGAAGGCGGTGGTGTCGGGCGAGGTCTCCTCGGCCAGGTACCACACCTTGATGGCGTCGCTGCGGTTGTGCACCATCATCCGCGCGGCGGCCAGCGTGGCGCTGTCGCTGCCCATGAACACGAACTGGCGCGCGGCGGGCACGTTCACCCAGTGGTCGATGGTGCTCAGCAGCGGCCCGGCGGCGGCCACGTGCGGCGCGGCGTTGCTGGCCTCGGCGCGGGCGCGCAGCGGCCACGTCCACGGGTAGCCGCCCACGTCGAAGGTGGCCGTCACCCCGGAGCACAGGTAGCTGCGGAAGAAGCGCTCGGGGTGCGCCTCCAGCACGGCCACGGTGCTGTCGTACGGAAAGCGCCGCCGCAGGTCCATCGCGTCGGGGCGCCCGTCGGCCCATCCGGTCTGCGAGTAGTGCACGTGCGCGTCCACCAGCCCGGGGACGATCCACTTCCCCCGCGCGTCGATCCGCTCCACGTCCGGTCCCACCGCGCAGGCGCCCACGCACTCGATCTTCCCGCCGCGCATCACCACGGTCGCGTCGCGGAGCGGGGCGCGGCCGGTTCCGTCGATCACCGTGGCGTGCGTGAGCGCGAAGGCGGGCACCGGCCGGTCGCCCGGCGAGCCGAACGCGGTGCTCACCTCCACCTTCCAGCTCCCGTCCGGCTGGCGCACCATGATCCGCTCGCTCACGCCGCGCTGGCTGCCGCCGCCCTGCACCACCCGGTAGCGGTAGGCGCCGTAGACCACGCCCGGGGCGAGCGGGACGACCTCGTAGTGCGTGGCCACCAGCGTGTCGGGCCAGGTGCTGTCGCGCGGCGCGGCCAGGCCCTGGTAGCCGTACGCCACCCCGCTGGGCCCGGTGCGCGCCAGCCGGGGGCTCTGCAGGTAGTGCCGCAGGTACGCCGCCCGGTCGCGGTGGTGGATCGCCGCGACGTTGCCGCGGAAGAACGCCAGCGCCTGCGTGCTGTCCGCCGCGCGCTGGGCCGGAGTGTACGCGCGCGTCTGCGCTGGCGCATGCGGCGCGGCCGCGAGCAGGAGCGAGACGGCGAGCGCCGGCGGGAGGGTTCGCTTCATGGGTGGTGGGATTGGATGAAGGCGGAGGATCGAGGGAGCTCACCGGGATGCGTGGTACAATATGCGAGTGAACTCGCCGCTACAACGGCACGCAGTCCGCCTGCGCGGACTTCACCTGC
>DASSME010000507.1:0-8521 GCA_035689035.1 Longimicrobium sp.
GAGGGCGAGCCGGTCGACCTTGCCGTTCGGCGTGCGCGGCAGCGCGGGGAGGAAGGCCACCGCGTCGGGGACCATGTACTCGGGGAGGTGCGCGCGCACGTGCTCGCGCAACGCCGTGGCGGACGGGGGATCTCCCTCGGCCACCACGTGGGCCGCCAGGCGCTTTTCGCCGCGGTGCTCCCACGCGGTGACGGCGGCCTCGCGCACGGACGGGTGCGCCGTCAGCACCGTCTCGATCTCGCCCGGCTCCACCCGGAAGCCGCGCACCTTCACCTGGTGGTCCATCCGCCCCAGGCACTCCAGGTCGCCGTCCGGCAGGACGCGCCCCAGGTCGCCGGTGCGGTACATCCGCGCGCCGGGGGCGCCGAGCGGGTCGGGGCGATACCGCTCCGCCGTCATGCGCGGGTCGCCCAGGTAGCCGCGCGTGACCCCCTCGCCCGCCGTCCACACCTCGCCCACCTCGCCGGCGGCCACCGGGCGCAGCGCCGGGTCCAGCACCCGCGCCGTGGTGCCGCTCACGGCGCGGCCCACGCTCATCGCCGCCGTGCGGCCGTGCTCCACGTCCTTGCAGGTGGAGTAGGTCGTGTCCTCGGTCGGGCCGTAGAGGTTGAGCACGCGCTCCACGTGGCCCAGCGCGTACAGCCGCTGCGCCAGCTCGTTGCGCAGCGGCTCGCCGCCCAGCGCCAGGGTGCGGACGCACGGGGGGATGGCGCCCATGCGCAGCAGCTCGGCCGCCGCGCTGGGCACCATGGCCACGGTGGCGACGGGCTCGCCCAGCTGCGCCAGCGAGAGCGCGTTCTCCACCAGCACCAGCGTCCCCCCCCAGCACAGCGTGCCGAAGATCTCCGCGACCGACACGTCGAAGCAGACCGAGGTGGAGGCCAGCACCGCCGCGCGCTCGTCGTCGGCCAGGTGGTCGTGCAGCCAGCGCAGCACCGCCACGGTGTTGCGGTGCTCGATCTGCACCCCCTTGGGCCGCCCGGTCGACCCCGAGGTGTAGATGACGTACGCCAGGTTCCCGGGCCGCGCCTCCGCCCGCACGGGGCCGGACGGGCGCGCGGCGATGGCGGCGGCGTCCGCGTCCACGCGCACCGCCGTCCCCGCGAAGCCCGGCACCCGTTCGGCCAGCGCGGCGGTGGTCACCAGCAGGGGGACGGCGGTGTGGCCCAGCATGTACTCCACCCGCTCGGCCGGGTACGCCGGGTCCAGCGGCACGTAGGCGGCGCCGGCCTTCAGCACCGCCAGGAGCGCCACGATCAGCTCGGGGGTGCGGGGGAGGAAGACGCCCACGGCGACCTCGGGCCCGGCGCCCAGCGCGGCCAGGTGGTGGGCCAGGCGGCCGGCGCGCGCGTCCAGCTCGCCGTACGACAGCGTTTCGCCGCGCCAGCGCAGGGCGTCGCGCCGCGGATGAGCCTGGACCTGCGCCTCGAACAGGGTGTGGATGCAGCCGGTGGAGAAGTTCGCGTCCATCGATGCTCCGTATCCGGTCACGGGTTCGCCAGATGGGCCGGCGGGGGCGGTGTCCGCGTGCAAGGGACGCCGCCCGGGAGGGTGCCTGCGGTACCGCGGATGGGGTGGAGGTTCCCGCCGGGAGGCGTCAGGCCGCGGCGCGCGCCGGGGCTTCGCGCAGCACGCGGCCCAGCCGGGCGATCCCCTGCTCGATCTCGCCCGCGGCGGGGAAGCTGAAGTTCAGCCGCATCCCGCGCCGCCCCTGGCGCCCGTCGAAGCTGAAGGCGCTGCCGGGGACGTACGCCACGTCGCCCTCCTCCACCGCCAGGGGGAGGAGGGCGTCGGTGTCGCACCCCTCGGGGAGCTCGGCCCACACCAGCGCCCCGTGCCGCGGCAGGCTGGTGCGGGTCCCCGCGGGAAAGTGGCGGGCGATCCCCGCCAGCATGGTGTCGCGCCGGGTCTGGTACGCCTCGCGCACGCGCTCCAGGTGCGCGCCGAAGCCGCCGCCGGCCAGGTACTCGGCCACCAGCCGCTGCGCGAAGGTGCTGGTGTCGATGTCGGCGCCGTCCTTGGCGCAGCCCAGCACCGGCTGCAGCTCGCGGGGGATCACCATCCACCCCGCGCGGAAGCCCGGCGCCATCACCTTGCTGAACGAGCCCACGTAGAACACCCAGCGGTCTTCCAGCGCGCGCAGCGGCGGGAGCGCGTCGCCGTAGTGCAGCAGCCCGTACGCGTCGTCCTCGATGATGGGGACGCGGTGCGCGCGGGCCAGCTCGACCAGCCGCATCCGCTTCTCCAGGCTCAGGCTCACCCCCAGCGGGTTGTGCCCGTCGGTGATGCAGTAGATGAAGGCCGGGCGGTGCCCGGCGGCCAGGTACGCCTCCACCCGCTCCACGTCCATCCCGGTGCCCAGGTCGCTCTCCACCGCCAGCACGCGCGGCGAGTACGATTCCACCACCTGCTGGAAGCCCATGTAGACCAGCCCCTCGCACACGATGCTGCCGCCGGGCTGCAGGAAGATGCGCGCGAGCAGGGCCAGCGCCTGCTGCGCGCCGGTGGTCAGGAACACCTCGTCGGGGGAACAGTCCACGCCCCGCGCCTTCATCAGCTCGGCGATCCGCGCGCGGAGCGGAACGTAGGGCGCCCTGTACTGCAGCGCGCCGGTGTCGCCGCGCAGCACCCGCTCGGCGGCGGCCAGGTAGTCGTCCACGGGAAAGAGCTCGGGCGCGGGAAGCCCCAGCGCGAACGAAGTCACCCCCGGGCGCGCCATCAGCCCCATCATGGCCGCGATGGTGGAGGGGCGGACGTCGCGCGCCCACGGAACCAGCGGCAGGTCGCCCAGCCGCACGGTGCGCGGGGGGGCGGCGGTGGACTGGCTCGGAGCGGGTGCGGTGTGGACCATCGTGTCACCTCGGGGGGCCGCGCGGGTGCGGCCGGGCGTGGGCGGCCGGTGGACGGAAGCGGCCGGCGGGAACCGCGCGGCGTGGGTGCGCGGAACGGTAGACTCTCCGCGCGAAAGGTTCGCGCGCGGCGCCGGCGGAGTGAGCCGCCGCACCGCACGCAACGATAACCAGAGGCCAAGACACAGAGCAAGTCTAGCCGTAAACTGATACACAGCACACGACCGCACCGCCGTGTGCCCGCACCTCAACTCCTTTCGAATCAACCTCTTATCTCGTTTTTGCGAGGGCATTTCAGGCGCGCTCCCGCTGCCAATAAACGTCAGTTCATCCCGGTATCCCACGCATCGGAACAGCGGATGTACCCACGATGTCCCACTCTCCCGTAATCCAAGCGCCGCGTCCGCTCGCCACGCTGCCTGCCGGGGCCGCTCGAATGGTCCGCATCCAATCGCCCCGTGCGGCTCCTCGTACCTGGCCCGCGGATACGATGGGGTGAACGGACCTCGCTGAAAGGGTCTCACGGAGGGCCGGGGGAACGGAGAGCTTCATCGCAGCTCTCCGTCCTTCCGTTCCTCCATGAGACCCGGAAAGAGCTGGCAATTCCACGGAATTTCAGGATCCGGCATGAGAGGTCGGGGGAGCCTCCAGCGGTTCTCCATGGACGCCGCGGATCCTTCGTGAGACAGGTCTTCTGCCGGCTGGGTAGGCACGCGTCCTGGGCGGCGGGTGAAGGAAAGACTGGACGGCGGCGGGCGGAGCGCTTACCTTGGATGTACGTTTCGCGTATGACGCGAGACGCCAACACCCGTCTACCCGGGACCAAGGACGACAGGACATGCAGGCCGTACTTCGCCCGCTGATCGTGCTGCACTCCGACGCCGTGTTCAAGGAGCGGCTGCGGCGCATCGGCAGCCAGCGCTTCAAGAGCCAGTTCGTGAACGACTGGGATGGCCTTCGCACGGCGTTAAAGGAGGCTCCCCCCGCCGCGCTCGTGGTGGTGGACCCGTACACCCACAGCTACGGCGCCGAGGCCGAGCTGGCGCCCGAGCTGCGCTCGCTGCTCTGGGAGCACCCCACCGCCACCGTGATCGCCGCCCTCGAGGTCAAGCGCCAGCGCGTGCGCGACCTGCGCACCCTGGGCGAGTGGGGGGTCAAGGAGGTGATCGCGCTCGACGAGGAAGACACCCTCGAGGCGATCAGCCGCCGCCTGCGCTCGGCGCAGGGGCGCCCGCTGCAGAGCCTGCTCGAGCGCTCGCTCCCCAGCACCCTCAGCGGCCGCGCGCGCACCCTGCTGATGGCCGCCGCCGAGGTGGTGGCCGAGGGCGGCCACGGGCGCGACCTGGCCGCCTCGCTGCGCCTTTCCGAGCGCACGCTGCTGCGCTGGGCCGAGCAGGCCGACCTGCCGCCTCCACGCCGCATCCTGGCGTGGATGCGCGTCCTGCTCGCCTGCGAGCTGCTGGACGACCCCGGCCAGACGGTGCTCAGCGTGGCCTACACCTGCGGCTACGCCAGCGACAGCTCGCTGCGCCGCGCGGTGCAGGAGTTCACCGGCGTGCTGCTCACCGAGCTGCGCAAGCAGGGCGCGTTCGCCACGGCCAGCGAGCGCTTCCTCGAAGAGCTCGAGGGCACCCGCGAAAGCGGCCGCGCCCGCCGCAAGCTGGAGCGCCAGGCCGCCCGCGAGGGCCGCACCCTGCCGCCGCTGGAGAAGGAGCCGGAGCCGGCGGTGGAGAGCCTGGGCCTTCCCCGCCTCTCCATCGGCAGCGCGCTCTGACACGCCGAGCGCCACCATCATCAGGATCCAACGAGAGCCCGGGCGCGCGCCCGGGCTCTCGTTCGTTTCCGCGCGGCGAGAACCGCTACGGATCGGCCTGGATCCTTCTCGCTTCGATGAACCCGGGCGGTGTGCGGATATCACCCCATGGCGAGTGCCGTGGCAGGCGGCCTGCTCGCGGGTGCCGCCCGTAACGGAACACCCCGAGCTGATGCGAACCTTGCCGCCCGACGCGGCGCGCCACTGGCAAAGATCGGAAAGAAAACTATTGTAACGTCGGCGCGCTTCGTGCTAATTGCGGCGCGCAGCCGCATTCCACACACCACCCGTCCCCGCCGCGACCGGCAACATGCCCAGAGACCACGCCCCCCCGGGCGAGCCCGTGGTGCCGCAGGGAGAGTCCGAGACCCTGCTCTCGCCCCCCGGCTCGGGGCCGTACGCGCCGCCCACGCCCCCCGGCGCCCTGCGCACCTCGCGGGGGAACGCGTCGCGCCGCACCATCTTCGAGCGGATGTTCGAGGGGCGCACCAAGCCGTACCTGCGGCTGGGGCTGTACTACCTGATCCTGATCGCGGTGATGGGGCTGCTGGTGTACTTCGTCCCCGCGGTGCGCGACGCCTTCCTGGAATCCACCCTCCTCCCGCCGCGCGAGGGTGGCCTGCTCACCACCGGGCCGGGGATCGGCGACTACGGGGCCAGGCTGTCGCTGATCGAGGCGCTGCACCGGCTGCTGAGCACCTTCCTGGTGATCGGCGGGGCGCTGGCGCTGGTGGTCCCGGTGGCGTGGGTGTACATGACCACCAAGCGCTTCCGCTACGACCCCGCCCTGGTGGCCTCGGTCATCATCCTCCCCATCGTGGTGGCGGGGACGGCGATGGTGGTGCGCAACTCGCTGGCGCTGGCCTTCTCGCTGGCGGGGATCGTGGGCGCGGTGCGCTTCCGCAACACGCTCAAGGACCCGCGCGACGCCGTCTACATCTTCCTGGTCATCGCCTGCGGCCTCTCGGCCGGGGTGCAGGCGCTGGACGTGGCGCTGGCCATCTCCATCGCCTTCAACTTCGTGGTGCTCACCGTCTGGAAGTACAACATCGGCTCGCTGTACAGCGGCTCCTTCGGCCGCACCGGCGTGCTGAGCGTGGGCGACGCCGACCTGCTGGTGGCCGAGACGCCGGCCCAGCAGCGGGCGGTGCGCCGCCGCATGCTGCAGTACGACGCCGACATGCGCACCGACGGCCTGCTGCTGGTGCACAGCCGCGAGCCCGACATGGCGCGCACCACCGTGCAGGAGGCGCTGGCCGACCTGGCCAGCGACTGGCGCCTGACCGACGTGGTTCCGCGCGGCGGCGAGATGAACACGCTGGAATACCTCGTGCGGTTGAAGAAGGGCGTTTCGCCCGCCGACCTGGTGGGCGCCCTGGACGAGCGCTGGTCGGTGCAGGTGGACGCCGCCGAGTACCTTCCCTTCCGTACCCGCCGCCGCAAGCGCAAGGGGCGCAAGGGTGGCTGACGCCGGCGCCGGAGGCCGGCGCCTCCACACACGCACCATCGCGAGCAAGGACGGGATGAGGGTGCTGCGACGGACGCTGGCCGCCGCCCTGGCCGGGGCGGCGGTGCTGAGCTCTAGCGGGTGCTTCCAGTACGTGCGCGGGCTGGGCCGGGTGATCCCCGGGCTGGTCGAGCAGGACACGCTGGAGCTGAACCTGGTGCTGATCGGCGACGCGGGCCTCCCCGCGCCCGGCGGCGAGCCGGTGCTCAAGGCGCTGCGCGACCAGATCTCCAAGCAGAGCAAGAACACCTTCGTCGTCTTCCTGGGCGACAACGTGTACCCGCGCGGGATGGTGCTGGACAGCAGCGCCGCCGAGCGCCGCGAGAACGAGCGCATCCTCGACGCGCAGATGGCCCCGCTCCTCGAGACCGGGGTCAACGGGATCATGCTTCCCGGCAACCACGACTGGGCCACCGGCACGCAGTCGGGGCTCGACGTGGTCCGCGCCGAGGAGCGCTACGTGAACCGCCGCGGCCGCGGGATCGTCAAGTTCCTCCCCACCAACGGCTGCCCCGGCCCGGTGCCGCTCGACTTCGGCAACTACCTGCGGGTGATCGTGCTCGACACCCAGTGGTGGCTGCAGACTCCCTATCCGCGCGGCCACGAGGGGTGCCGCGCGCGCGGCGAGCAGGAGGTGATCGACTCGCTGCGCCACGACCTGGCCAGCGCGGGCCGGCGCCGCACCGTGATCGTCACGCACCACCCGCAGCTCTCGGGGGGGCAGCACGGCGGCTACTTCGACTGGCCCACCTACCTCTTCCCCTTCCACCCCTGGGCGCGGCAGGCGGGGCTGTTCGCCAAGCAGGACGTGACCGGCGCGCAGTACCGCGCCATGATCGAGTCGATCAACCGCGCCTTCGGCGGCAACCCGCCGCTGGTGTTCGCCAGCGGGCACGAGCACAACCTGCAGGTGATCCGCATGGCGCCGCACCACTACCAGGTGGTGAGCGGCGCGGGGATCTACAACCACGCCACCCAGTCGCGCGTGATCCGCGGAACGATGTACGCGCGGCGCGCCAGCGGGTGGACCGAGCTGGCGTTCCTGCGCGACGGCCGCGTGCGGCTGTCGGTGAAGGTGGTGGACGCGGCCGGCAACGCCAAGGAAGACTTCTCCGCCTGGCTCGACACGCCGCCGCTGGTCCCCGAGAGCCACGGCGACCCCACGGAGCCGCACCCCGCGGCACCGCCCGCTCCACCTCCGTCCCCACCCTCCGGAGCTCGTCCATGAGGCCCCTGCCTCTCCGTTTCCGCGCGGCGGTGCTGGGCGCGGCCCTCCTCCCCGCCGCGCTCGCCGCGCAGACCACCGCCACCGTCACCGCCGGCACGCGCTACCGTGCCGGCGGGCTGCACCGCTGGCTGCTGGGGAGCAGCTACCGCGACCTGTGGGCCATGCCCATCACCGTCCCCGTGCTCGACCTGGCCGCCTACGCGGGGGGGCTGACGCCCACCGGGAAGGGTGGGGGCAACCAGACCACCTCGCTGCGCCTTCGCGGCGGCGACGGCCGCGAGTACGCCTTCCGCTCGGTGGACAAGATCCAGACGCAGACGCTCCCCGCCGACCTGCAGCACACCCTGTCGTCGCGGATCGTGCAGGACCAGGTCTCGTCGTTCTGGCCCGGCGCGTCGGTGGCGGCGCACGCGCTGGAAGCGTCCGCCGGGGTGCCGCACACCACCGAGCGGCTCTTCGTGATGCCCGACGATCCGCGCCTGGGCGAGTTCCGCCAGGAGTTCGCGGGGAGGCTGGGAACGCTCGAGGAGCGCCCCGCCACCGGCCGCCCCCTCCCGCCCGAGCTGGCCGGGGCCGACCGCATCGAAGACGGCGACACCTTCCTGGTGCGCCTGCGCGCGGGCCCTGGCGAGCGGATGGACGACCGCGAGTACCTGGCCGTCCGCCTGGTCGACATCCTGCTGGGCGACTGGGACCGGCACCCCGGGCAGTACCTGTGGGCCCGCTTCCCGCGCGCCGACGGCGGCCACACCTGGCGCGCCCTCCCGCGTGACCGCGACTACGCCTTCGTGGACTACGACGGCGCCGGAGTGGGGGCGGCGCGCGGGGTGATCTGGAACCTGGTGCGCTTCCGCGACGACATCGACCTGCGGCCGATGGTGATGAACGCCTCGCAGCTCGACCACCGCCTGCTGGGCGGCGTCACCCGCGCGGCGTGGGATTCGGTCACCCGCGCGGTGCAGGGCGGGCTCTCGGACGCGGCGATCGACGCGGCGGTGGCCGCCCTTCCGGCCGAGTACCGCGCCGCGCGCGGCGCCTGGCTGGCCGGGCGGCTGCGCGCCCGGCGTGACGACCTGCCGCGCGTCTCCGCCACCTTCTACCAGTACGTGACGCACGAGGCCGAG
>DASSME010000508.1:0-2858 GCA_035689035.1 Longimicrobium sp.
TACCACTCGATCGCCGTCTGCAGCTTGCGCGGGTCCACCCCCGCCGCGCCGGCGCCCGCCGCGTCGCCGCTGGCGAGCGCATCGGCCACGATCGCCTCCGTCCCCGGCTTGCAGCTCAGCCACAGGTCGGCGTTCAGGCCGGTGAGCGGACGATGGGGGCCGACCCAGATGAAGCGCCCGCGGGTGCCGCCCTTCTTGTAGGCGTGCATCTGGGCGAACTGGTAGGCGTAGTCGACCGGCGAGCCCCAGGTCTCCAGGAAGTCGGCCCCGAACGAGACCAGCAGGTCGGCGTTGTCGAAGCGCGCGTTGCGGGGCGCGTCCTCGAGCGGCGCGTAGCTGACCCGGCGGGCGCCCACCGCGGCGGCGAACTCGTCGGCCAGACGGCTCATGGTGGGCCCGTAGCCGCCGGTGAGGAAGACGATGGAGCCGCGCGCGTTGGCCAGCTGCGCGGCCAGCTGCTGCTCGGCCACGCTCCAGCTCACGTTGCGCGGGCTCCCCACGTCGCTTTCCAGGATCTGCGGGCCCTGGTAGCGGTCGGGGTGGTACACGCCCTGTACGCTGGCCTGGCCGCGCGCGCAGGTGTTGCCGTGGCTGACCGGGTGGTCGGGGTTCCCCTCCACCTTGGTCACGCGCCCCTCGTGCGTTTCCACCAGCAGCCCGCACCCGGCCGGGCATTCGCGGCAGGTGGTGGTGTAGTAGGTGGCCGTCCCGGGGACCACGTCCTCGGGCGGGATCACGTAGGGGATGAGCTTGTCGACGTGCTGCGTGGAGCACCCGACGGTCGCGACCCCGGCACCGGACACGCCGATGACCTTGAGGAAGTCGCGTCTCTTCATTCCATCAGACATGCTGGCTCCTGGCCCCGCACTCCACGGTGATCGGCATCAGTAGTGGCACGCCACGCAATCGGTGCTGGCGCGCTGCTTGGGGCGCGTGGCGGGCACCCCGCGCGTGTCGTTGCCGGCGGCCCGCAGGTCGCGCACGCGGCGGATGAACGACGAGCGCTGCTGCACCGAGGCCTCTTCGGCGGCCGAGAGCGGCGTGTTGCCGCGGTGGCAGTCGATGCACCACCCCATGCGCAGCGAGCTGAACTGGTAGACCTTCTTCATCTCCTGCACGGGGCCGTGGCAGGTCTGGCACTGCAGCCCGGCGTTCACGTGCATGAAGTGCGGGAACTTGGCGTGCTCGGGGATCTTGTGGATGCGCACCCAGGGCACGCTCTCGCCGCGCTTCCAGTAGTCCACCAGCAGGTTGGCCTGGCGGTTCCAGAAGGTGTCGCGCTGCGCGCTGGGGTACGCCAGCACCGCCTGGGCGGGGACGGCGCCCGGTGCGCTGCTCCCGGGCACGTGGCACCCCACGCACAGCTGGGTGGGGGGGATGCCGGCGTCCACCGAGCGGTCGGCGGTGTAGTGGCAGTACATGCAGGGGACCTTGTTCTGCCCCGCGTGCACGCTGTGGTAGAAGGCGACCGGCTGGTCGGGCCCGTCGCTCTCGTCTGCCGAATAGCCGCGGCATGACGTGGCGGCGACCGCGAACAGCGCGATGCCGAAGGCTGCGAAGACTCTCTTCATGTGCGCCTGAGCGGAGAAAACCGTTGCCGCCTGCCGCCGCCGGGGTCCCGTCCCCCGCGGCCGCTCGCGGCTCCCCCTGCACCCGCGGGACAGCCTGAAATCTCTAGACCCCCACGGAAGCACACCCATATAGCATTCGGCCCCACAAACGGCAATGCCCGCCCCGCGCGAGCGCGCGCGGACGGGCACCGAGGAAAGCGGCCAACCGCCGGGCCCGGCGTCACTTGGGTTGCCACGGCGGCCGGCCCCGCCGCGGGGGAACAACTGACGCGCGCCGAAACTCCGCGCCGCCCGCGTGGGAGTTCTCCGGACAGGCGATGCGGGGAAATTCCTTACGCCGCCGGCGGACCCGCGTCCTCAGCCGTAGCGGCGGTGCTCCACCATGGCGCAGCGGTCCTGCACCACCTTGATCCCCGCCTCGGCGAAGCGGCGTGCCGCCTCCTCGTTGCGGATCCCGCTCTGCATCCACACCACCTTCGGGCGGGCGGCCAGGATGTCGTCCACGTGGGGCGGCACGTCCTGCGAGCGGCGGAAGACGTTCACCATGTCCACGCCGCCGGGAACGTCGGCCACCCGGCGGTACACGTGCTTGCCCAGGATGTGGGTGGCGTCGGGGAAGTAGACGGGGACGGGGATGATGTCGAGCCCGGCGCGGTGCAGGTACTCGGGGACGTAGAAGGCCGGCTGGTGCGCCTGCGCCTCGGTCTTGATCCCCAGCACCGCGATCCGCTTCACCTCGCGCCAGATCTGCGCGATCCCCTCGCCGCTGGTGACCAGGTTCTCCTGCCAGTTCTCCGCCATGTCGGGCTCCGTGAGCGTGGATCGAATGGAGAGGGAAGACGTGCGCATCTCCCCGCGCCTCCGCGGGCCGCCCGCCCAGCGGCGCAAAGGATGGACCGGAACGGCGGATCGGCGTGCGGTTCCAACGGGTCGAGGGTGGGAAGGAGACCGATCCGAAGCGGTCCGCCGCTTCACTCACTCTCCACGCGAGGAAGGAGCAAGCGTGCTTCCGCCGCGCGGGCGGCCCATGCGGCAGTCCGGGCGATTCGCTCTTCCGGAACTCGCGGGGGCTTGCAGCACGCCATTCGTTTGCGCATCCTTTCCAGACAATCAATCCCGCGCCCACGCTACCCGTCCATCGCTAGGCGGAAGTTCCGCAGCCGGAATCGCGGCAACCTCATGTAGTGCATGAGGTTGCCGCCCTTTTCGATCCCTCGTGTACCCATGTAAATACACACCAAACCACTTGCGTTGTTTACTTCTAATGCTTACTCTGTGCGCATGTAC
>DASSME010000509.1:0-23917 GCA_035689035.1 Longimicrobium sp.
GTCCATCACAAACGAGCGGTGGCGGGCGCACGCCGGCCCCGAGCTGCCCGAGGTGACGCCGCGCGAGGCCGCGCGGCGGCTGGCGCGGCTCGCGGCGACCGCCGAGGTGACGCTGTTCGCGCACTACGACACCGACTACGCCGGCCACCGCGGCGCGCTGGAGGGTGCCGTGGCCGCGCTGGAGAAGGTGGATGCCTTCCTCGGCGCCCTGGTGGACGCGCTTCCGGACGACGCCCTCCTGGTGGTGGGCAGCGACCACGGGAACGTGGAGGATGCCACGGCCGGCCACACCACCAACCCGGTGCCGGTGCTGGCCGTGGGGCCGGGGCGCGAGCGGATGGCCGTGGTGCGCGACATCGCCGGCGTGGCGCCGGTGATCTTCGATCTGTTGGGAATCTGAGCTGATGACCGAGCCGGACGACGACGATGCTCCCGGGATCTACCCCGAGCTGGACCCGATCGACCGCGGCGCCGCCGAGGCGGTGTTCCAGGCCGGCGGGCGCGAGATCGGGTTCGTGCTGCTGCGCCTGGCGTTGTACGACGACGACTGGGCGTACGTGGAGCGCCGCTGCCTGGACTTCGCCCGCCACCCCGACACCTGGGTGCGCCGCAACGCCGCCACCGCGCTGGGCCAGCTTGCCCGCATCCACGGCCGTCTGCACGTGGAGCGGGTGATGCCCGCGCTGATGACGCTGTGGGCCGACCCCGAAGTCAGCGGCTGGGCCGACGACGCCCTGGACGACGTGGAGCGGTTCCTGAACGTGAAACGAGGGAGCTGGGCTCACTGAACTGCGGTGCTGGGTGCTGAGTGCTGAGTGCTGGGTGCTGGGTGCTGGGTGGGGAGTTGCGCCGGGTGGGATCGGGATTCGGCGGAGGGTGACGCGGAGGCTGGTTTGATCACGCCTCGGAGGATCTTCTTCGCCTCGAATTCTCCCCCTCCCCCGCGCAGCGCGGGGAGGGGGCCAGCCGCGGCCGCGCAGACGCCAGCCATTTCCCCACCGGCATCAACCCCACACTCCCCCAAACCAGCACCTCGTCCTCGCAACATTTGGCAGATTTCCATTCGGCCTATATCTTTCCCGTTCAACGCCATCCGTCTCTCCCCCGGCGCGGAAACTCCACCGCCCGTACGGCCGTAACGGCCTGCGGACGCGTGGAACTCCTGTTCAAACGCGGCACCCATCATCCCGGCGCATCCCCGGCCACATGCTGTTCTCCATCGACCAACGGCAGCAACGCGAGCTCTGGGGCCTGGCCCTGCTCTCGCTGGCCCTGCTCCTTTCGCTCAGCCTCCTCCCGCTGGAGTGGTTCGGCGCGGGAGACACCTTTCCCTCGCACAACATCGTGGGCCCGTTCGGAGGCTGGCTGCGCGCCACGCTGGTCGGCGGGCTGGGGATGGGGGCGCTCGCCATCCCGCTGCTGAGCGGCGTGTGGGGGCTGGTCGCCTTCGACAAGCTCGGCCGCGAGCCGGCGCTCCGCTGGTCGCTGCTGGTGGGCGGCGTCGCGTTCCTGGGCCCCGCCATCGTGGCGGTGCTCGGCGGCCCGGACGCGGCCTCGCCCGTCACGGGCGCCACCGGCGCGGCGGTCGGCGGGGCGATGGCGGGAGTGATGGGCGGCATCGGCGCGTCCATCGTCCTCTTCGCGCTCTTCGCCGGGTTGTGCGTGGTGACCATCGGCTGGAACCCGCTGCGCACGGCGATCCGCGGCGGGCGCTTCGCCATCGGGCAGACGAAGCGCGCCGCGGCCGCCATCCCCGTCGGCTCCATCAAGCTCCCCCTGCGCCGCGGCGCCGCGGACACGGACGAGGACGATGAGGACGGCGAGGAGTGGGAGGATGAGGACGATCGCCGTCCCGCAGCGTCGGGCGACCAGGCCGACGAGTGGGTCGACACCATCCTGGATGACGAGGACGATTTCGTCCCCGCCGCGGCGGCCGCCCGCGCGCCCGGCGGCCCCGCGGCCGATCCGGACGCGACGCTGCCGTCCCCCGCGCCCCGCAAGACGGCCGCCGCGCGCAAGCCCGCGGCCGAGCCGCACGATCATCTTCCCGAGGCGCTTTCGGGCGACCCCACCAGCACCGACCTCCCCGCGACCACGCTGCTCACCCCCGCGCCGCCGCGCGACGACGCGCGCAACCGCGCCGAGCTCGACAAGCTGGGGCACGTGCTGATCGAGAAGCTGGAGACCTTCAAGATCCAGGGGCAGGTCGTGGGGATGACCACGGGGCCGGTGGTCACCCAGTTCGAGGTGGAGCCGGCGCCGGGGATCAAGGTGGCCCGCATCGCCAACCTCGAGGCCGACCTGGCGCTGGCGCTCCGCGCGCCCTCGGTCCGCATCGTCGCCCCGATCCCCGGGAAGGGCGCGGTGGGTGTGGAGGTGCCGAACCCCGCGCCCGAGATGGTGTTCTTCCGCGAGGTGATCGAGAGCGCGGCGTTCCGGCAGAGCAAGGCGGCGCTCCCGCTGGCGCTGGGCAAGGACATCGCCGGCCAGCCACGCGTGGTGGACCTGGCCAAGATGCCGCACCTGCTGATCGCCGGCGCCACCGGGTCGGGGAAGAGCGTGTGCGTCAACACCATCATCACCTCGCTGATCTACCGCCACACGCCGCAGACGCTGCGCTTCCTGATGGTCGATCCGAAGATGGTGGAGCTCAGCATGTACAACGCGCTCCCCCACCTGCGGCACGACGTGGTGACCGACAACAACGACGCCGCCGCGGTGCTCAAGTGGGCGGTGATCGAGATGGAGCGGCGCTACAAGCTCCTCTCCGCCAACGGGGTGCGGAACCTGACCGACTTCAACAACCGAGTCGACTCGGGCGTGCCGATGAAGGACCCCGACGCGCCGAACGAGGACGAGGAAGCCGAGAAGGCGGGGTTCGGGCCGTACGACCGCGGCAAGCTGCCGTACATCGTGGTGATCATCGACGAGCTGGCCGACCTGATGATGACCGTGCAGGGCGAGGTGGAGAAGCCGCTGGCGCTGCTGGCGCAGAAGGCGCGGGCGATCGGCATCCACCTGATCCTGGCCACGCAGCGACCCAGCGTGAACGTGATCACCGGCCTGATCAAGGCCAACTTCCCCAGCCGCATCGCCTTCCGCGTCTCGAGCAAGGTCGACAGCCGGACGATCCTGGACCAGAACGGCGCCGACGCGCTGCTGGGCAACGGCGACATGCTGCTGCTGCCGCCGGCCAGCAACGAGCCCGTGCGCATGCAGGGCGCCTACCTCAGCACCGACGACACCGAGCGGCTGATGAGCTGGTACGAGCAGCAGAAGAAGCTGCGCGACGAGGCCGCCGTGGCCGCCGGCATCCCGGTCGAGGACCTGCGCCGCGAGGACGACATCCTCGAGGTGGTGCGCGCGCACGAGGGCGAGGGCGACGAGCTGGAGCCGGCCGACGATCCCAGCGAGCGCGACAAGCTCTTCCGCGAGGCGGCCATGCTCTGCATCCAGCACCAGGGCGGCTCCACCTCGCTGCTGCAGCGGCGGCTGCGCATCGGCTACGGCCGCGCCGCGCGCATCATCGACCAGCTGCACCTGGCCGGCGTCCTGGGCCCGCCCGACGGCTCCAAGCCCCGCGACGTGCTGTGCGACATCATCGGCCTGGACATGATCGCGCCGGAGGATTGAGCGGCGGGTATGAACATTTCATACAGGCTTGATGGACACCTTTTCGAGTGGGACGATCGAAAGGCGCTTGAGAACTTCGACAAGCATGGTGTTACATTCGAAGAAGCGGCTGAGGTCTTCTTCGATCTGTTCGTCTGTGAGGCCGAGGACGCATCTGTTGGTGACGAGGATCGAAACGGCCTGATCGGGTATACGAGGAGAGGCCGCATACTCGTCGTAGTGCACGTTGACCGCAGAATGGCAACGCGGATCATCTCCGCTCGACCCGCAACGCGCGCAGAGAAGAAATACTATGAGCAACACAGATGACTTCGTCGTGACGCGGCTTCGCCCGCGTCCCTCGGAGGAGGTTACGCTTTCCATCCCGCTGAAAGCGCTCACCGCGCTCCGTGAGGTCGCCGCCGAACGCGACATGTCCATAGAGGCGCTGATGCGATTCTACATCGGTCAGGGTCTCCGGGAGGATGTCTCGCGCAGGTTCTCGGAGCGATTGATGGAGAAAACGGAACAGGTGCTGGCGCGACACATCGCGTCCGAGGACGAGCGCTTCGCGATCCTCGCCGAGATCCGGGACGACCAAGCCGCCTGACGCGCGCATCGCTCACCACCGACGGGTGCGGCAGGCTTTCCCGCCGCAGCTGTGCTTCTCCACGGTCTCACCTCGCATGCCCTCCCAGACCACACCCGGCCAGATGACCGCAGCCACGCTGCGCATCGTGCGGTATGCGATGCTCACGGGGCTGCTGCTGTTCGTCGGGATCACGTACTACGTGCACGCGAACGCGCCGGAGCCCGTCGAGACGGCGTCGAATCTGGCCGCGTTGCGCTGGGTCGGGTTCGGGATGGTGGCGGCGGCGACCGTGGCGCTGGGGGTGCTGCGCGGGGTGCGGCAGCGGGCGCCGGTGGAGCGGCGCGGCACGTTCGGGTTGATCGGCTCGGCGTTCTGCGAGGGCGCGGGGTTCATGGGCGCCGTCTACTACTTCCTGGGCGGCGGGCTCGACGTGTTCGCTGCCGCGCTGGTGGTGTTCCTGGCCAGCTGGGCGATCCTTCCCGCCGATCCCGAGAGCGTGTAGCACTCCGCGCAGTCCGCCAACTGCATGAACACGGAGCAACGGAGGGCACGGAGGCCACGGAGAACAGCGGCAGTTCTCCGTGGCTCCGTGTTCTCCGTTGCTCGCGCGAAGCGCCTCCCGCAGTTTGAATCCTTGCCCATTCCCGGCCGCTGATCCCGCAATCGCCAAAGCCGATGACCGAACCCACGCTCGCAGTGCCGGCGGACGCCGCCGCGGCAGGAAACACCGCCACGGAGGCGCCACGGCTGGCGCGGCGGCTGGGCGTGTTCGACGCCACGATGATCGTGATGGGCGGGATCATCGGGTCGGGGATCTTCGTGAACCCGCACGTGGTGGCCGAGCGGGTGCACTCGCCGGCGCTGATCATGGGCGCGTGGGTGCTGGGCGGCGCGATCGCACTGGCCGGCGCGTTCGTGTGGGCCGAGCTGGCGGTGCGGCGGCCGCAGGTGGGCGGGCAGTACGCCTACCTGCGCGACGCCTATCACCCGGCCGTGGCCTTCGTCTACGGGTGGGCGCTGCTCCTGGTGATCCAGACGGGCGGGATGGCGGCCGTGGCCGTGACCTTCGCCCGCTACTTCCGCGAGATCACGCACGTGCCGCTGGGCGAGCCCACGGTGGCCGCGTTGGCGCTGGGCCTTCTCGTCGCCGTCAACTGCGTGGGCGTACGCGCCGGGAGCACGGTGCAGAGCGCGCTGATGGTGCTCAAGATCGTGGCGATCGGCGCGCTGGTGGCCGCCGGGCTCTTCTTCGCCGGGCGGCCGGCGGCGCCCGCCGCGTCTTTGGCGGCGGGGCCCGACACGCTGCTCGGCTTCGGCGCGGCGATGACGCCGGTGATGTTCGCGTTCGGCGGGTGGCAGACGGCCAGCTTCGTGAGCGCCGAGATGCGCGACCCGCGGCGCGACCTGGCCCGCGGGCTGCTGATCGGCGTGCTGGGGGTGATCGCGCTCTACGTGGCCGTCAACGTCGCCTGCGTCCTGGCCCTCGGCGCGGACGGGCTGGCGCGGGAGGCGGCGCCCGCGAGCGCGGTGATGCGCGCGGCGTTCGGCCCGCGCGGCGCGGCGCTGATCGCGGTGGGGATCGCCATCTCCACCCTCGGTTTCCTGAGCCAGTCGATGCTGACGGCGCCGCGCGTGTACTTCGCCATGGCGCTGGACGGGGTGTTCTTCCGCCGCGTGGGGTACGTGGACCCGCGCACCCGCGCCCCGGTGGTGGCCATCGCGCTGCAGGGCGTGTTGGCGCTGGTGATCGCGCTCACCGGCAGCTACGAGCAGATCCTGAACTACGTGGTCTCGGTCGACTTCATCTTCTTCGGGCTGACGGCCGGCGCCATCTTCCTGTTCCGCCGCCGCGCCGCAGAGGACGGGGACGCGGGATGGAGCGTGCCCGGACACCCGGTGACCACCGCGCTGTTCATCGCCGCCTGCGTGCTGATCGTGGCGACGACCATCTACAAGTACCCGGCGAACAGCGCGATCGGCCTGGCCATCATGCTCGCCGGCATCCCCGTCTATTACATCTGGAGTCGCCGGTCGCGGGTCGTTTCGGCACCGTCCTGAGCGCCGGCACGGTGCAGGACCGGGTTGGAGGGGCGAATGAATTCGCTGCAACGGCCACACGAAGTCCGGCCTGCGCGGACTACCGGCTTTCGGGCCAGCCGCGGCTCTGGCGCGCGGAAGAGGCCACGCACTTGGCGGCGCTGAAGCCTCGCGCGGTTCGCGAGGCTGGTGGTTGTAGCTTGCGGCTTCGGCCGGCCGCGCGGATGGCGGCGGATCGAGCCGGGTCTTGTGGGGTGGGGAGATCTTTCAGGGGGAGAAACGATGGACGGAGACGCGCGGCAGTTCGGTTCCGAGTACCTGCGCTGGGCCAAGACGCATCCGCCGGCGAAGTACGACCTGACCTCCAGCGGCCTGCCCTTCCTGAAGCTGAAGAAGCTGCCGGTGAAGCTCGGCGACCTGGAGCTGAGCGGGTCCGGCGGATACGGCCATGCGCCGCTGGTCCAGGCGATCGCCGACCGCTACCACGTGCCGCGCGAGTGCGTGGTCACCGCGATGGGCACGTCGATGGGGAACCACCTGGTCATGTCCGCGCTGCTGCAGCCGGGCGACGAGGTGCTGATCGAGCACCCCGCGTACGACCCGCTCATCTCGCTCGCGCGGCAGCTGGGGATCGGCATCCGGCGCTTCGCGCGCCGCGCGGAGGACGGGTTCCGCATCGACCCCGACGAGGTGGCGCGCAACATCAGCCACCGCACGCGGCTGATCGTGATCACCAACCTGCACAACCCCAGCGGCAACCTGGCCGACGACGACACCCTGCTGCGCATCGGCAGCCTGGCGCGGCGGGCCGGGGCGCGGGTGCTGGTGGACGAGGTGTACCTGGACGCGCTCTTCGAGGCCGAGCCGCGCACCTCGTTCCACCTGGGCGACACCTTCGTCGTCACCAGCAGCCTGACCAAGGTCTACGGGCTGAACGGGCTGCGCTGCGGCTGGGTGTTCGCCGCGCCCGCGCTGGCCGGGCGGATGTGGCGGCTGATGGAGCTGTACATCGGCCACGGGGTGATGGCCGCCGAGCTGCTGGGGCTGGCCGCGCTGGAGAACCTGGACCGGATCGCCGCCCGCTCGCGCCGGCTGCTGGAGCGCAACGGCCAGGCGCTGAACGACTTCTACCGCGGCCGCGACGACCTGGAGTGGACGCCGTGGGAGCACGGCACCGTCAGCTTCCCGCGGCTGCGCGCGGGCACGGCGGCAACCCTCTGCCGGCTGCTGGAAACGAAGTATGACACCGCCGTGGTGGACGGCGCCTTCTTCGAGATGCCGGAGCACTTCCGCGTCGCGCTGGGCGTGAAGCCGAAGCGCTTCGCCGCCGGCCTGGAGCGCCTGGGTGCCGCGCTCGACGAGCTGCGCATCGTTCAACCGGCGCCCGCCGATCCGGCGGCGGCGCAGCCGTCCGTGGCGGAGGTCTTCCCCGCGGCGTGACGTCCCCCTGGCGTTTCCGACCTCCCACCTTCCACCCAACGGGTCCGCCCATGGCTCGCACGTTCATCATCCTGGCCGCGCTCACCATCGGGGTGGCGGCGGCGGCCGGCGCGCAGGAACCACAGCAGCAGCAGGCGCCGCTGCGGGTGGCCGCCAGCAGCTACGCCACCGTGGAGGTGCACCTCAACGCGCGCCGCATCGGCAACGAGTGGTACGAGGAAGACGCCAGCCTGAGCGGTCCGTCGCGCATCGCCATCAGCTACGGCCAGCCGCACGCGCGGGGGCGGACGGTGGAGGGCGGGCTGGTGCCGCGCGACACGGTGTGGCGCTTCGGGGCCAACATGAACACCACGCTGCACACCGACCTCGACCTAACCCTGGGCACCCTCAAGCTGCCGCGGGGCGACTATTCGCTGTACGTGCTGTACACGGGCGGCGCGTGGCAGCTGATCGTGAACCGCGCCACCGGCCGCTGGGGCACGGACCGGGATGCCGCCCAGGACCTCGGCCGGGTGACGCTCGCCAGCCGGACGCTGGCCGAGCCCGAGGAATCGCTCACCGTCTACCTGGTCCCCAACAGCCCGCGCCCGCGCAGCGGCTACGCGGAGCTGGGCGGCGTGCTGCGCATCAAGTGGGGCCGCACCGAGCTCACCGCGCCCTGGACGATCGACCACTGAGCAGAGGTCTGTCTGGTTCATGCGGTCTTCCGGCCCAAGCGGGTCGCCTTCCAATTCGCGGTGCTTTCCGGTAGGTTTGGGGGTGACCAGACCAACCAGTTCTGAGGAAGCATGAGTCACCCTGTCTCCGGGCTGAACCCCGCGATCCTGGTGTGGGCGCGGGAACGCGCCGGACTTTCGGTTGTCGACGTCGCGGCTGCGCTGGGGAAGAGTGCAGACGTGGTCAGCGCGTGGGAGTCTGGCCAGGGTGCTCCCACGTACGTGCAACTGGAGAAGCTTGCCTATTCGGTGTTCAAGCGGCCTCTCGCGCTCTTCTTCTTCCCCGAGCCGCCCGACGAGCCCGATCCCGAGCGGTCGTTCCGCACTCTCCCGGCGTCCGAGCTTCGTGAGCTGAGTGCGGATACCCGGCTGAAAATTCGCGACGCGCGGGCAATGCAGATCGGCTTGAAGGAGCTGAACGGCGGTGTGAACCCCTCCGCCCACAAGCTGTGGCGCGAGATTCGGCTCGACCCCGGCGAAAGCGTGATCGACGCGGTCGCCCGCGTGCGGGCTCACCTCGAGATCGGGATCGACGAGCAGCGGACGTGGAGAACGGCGTCCGACGCGCTGGCCCAGTGGCGGCGGGCGGTGGAGGACCAGGGGATCTTCGTCTTCAAGAACAGCTTCAAGCAGAAGGACGTCTCCGGGTTCTGTCTGTACGACGCGGAGTTCCCGGTTGTCTACATCAACAACGGCACGGCGTTCACACGGCAGATCTTCACGCTGTTCCACGAGCTGGCGCACCTGCTCCTGGGCACCAACGGCGTCACCAAGGGAAACGACGCGTACATCGGCGCGCTGTCCGGTGAGGAGCGGGCGATCGAGGTCTACTGCAACCGCTTCGCGGCCGAGTTCCTGGTGCCGAGCGGCGAGTTCAACGCTCGCACCGGGAACTTACCGGTCACCGATGAGCTCGTCGCGCGGCTCGCGTCGGAGTTCAAGGTAAGCCGCGAGGTGATCCTTCGGCGCTTCCTGGATCTGAGGCGAATCACTCGCGAGCACTACCAGGCCAGGGCAGCGGAGTGGAAGTCCGACTTCGAGCGGTCCCGCGGCACGGCACCGGGCGGAGACTACTATGCCACCCATGCCTCGTACCTGGGCCGGCGCTACCTGGACCTGGTGTTCTCGCGCTACCACCAGGGCGCGATCGACACGCAGCAGGCCGCTGACTACCTGCAGGTGAAGGAAAGCAGCATTCCCGGCCTCGAACAGTTCCTTCTGGCGGGTGCCCGCTGACCGGGAATGCTCTACGTCTTCGACACCAACAGCATCCGTGTGCTCGGGAACTACTATCCCGAGCGCTTCCCGACCTTCTGGAGGCGCTTCGACGAGGCCGTCCAGCAGGGCCGCGTCGTTTCGGCTCGCGAGGTGTTGAACGAGCTGGAGAAGCAGTCGGTTGCGCCGTGGCTGCTGCAGTGGGTGCGAGAGCACAGGAGCTCGTTCCTGCTTCCGGATGCGGTCGAGACCGACTTCATCACCCAGATCTTCCGGGTGCCGCACTTCCAGACCCTGATCGGAGAGATGCAGCGGCTGCGTGGCTACCCCGTGGCCGATCCCTTCGTGGTCGCGTGCGCGCGGGTGCGGGGTGGCTGTGTGGTCACCGAAGAGTCCGCGCGGCCGAACGCCGCCAAGATCCCGAACGTCTGCGACCACTTCGGGGTGCGCTGCACGAACGTGGAGGGATTCCTGCGCGAGATCGGATGGGAGTTCTGACTTCGTCATCCCGCCCGGGAACGGCGGTTGCACGAGCAGGGTACGGTGAGGGGCCGAATCGCACAGTGAACGCAATCGGAAACGGATGATGGATCGATATATCGGAAGGATCGCGCTGGCGCTGATCCCGCTCGCGCTGGCGGCGTGCGGAGGCGGGCGCGAGGCGCAGGGGGACGCGCCGAGCCAGGGCGTGGCGGTGAACACCCAGCGCCGCGGCGAGCGCGCCGCGGCCGGCGGCGACACGGCGGCGGCGCCCCCGGTGGTGCCGATGACCGCTCCGGCGGCCGGCGCGCCGACCGGGACGGGGCAGGCGCCGGGGGCGTCCACGGGCGCGGACGCGCCGGTGTCCGCGGGGAGCGGCACGGCGCAGACGACGGCGGCGCCGGTCCGCGGCGGCAGGCAGGACGCGAACGAGATCCTGGCGCGGGTGGAGCAGACGGCGGCGGGGGTGCGCACGCTGGAGGCGGACTTCGTGCAGACGCTGCACGTGCCGCTGCTGAACACCGACCGCACCAGCACCGGCAAGCTGTACCAGCGCAAGCCCGACCGCTTCCTGATGCGCTTCACCGAGCCCGCGGGCGACGTGATGGTGGCCGACGGGCGGCACTTCTGGATCTACTACCCCAGCTCGGACCGCACGCAGGTGGTGCGCACCAGCATCGCCGAGGGCGGCGAGCAGGCCGACTTCCAGCGCCAGTTCCTGAGCAACGCCACCTCGCGCTTCGTGGCCACGCTGAACGGGGTGGAGACCGTGGCGGGCCGGCCGACCTACGCGCTCACGCTCGTACCCAAGCGCGAGAGCCCGTACAAGGTGATCCGCATCTGGGTGGACCGCGACGACAACCTGGTGCGCCGCTTCGAGATGACCGAGGAGAACGACTCGGTGCGCCGCCTGGAGCTGCGCAACCTGAAGGTGAACCAGCCGGTGAGCGACGCGCTGTTCACCTTCACCCCGCCCGCCGGCACGCAGGTGATCGACCAGTAGCCGCCGCCCACCACCGGACGGGAAGATGCCCCGCGCCGGGTCTCACACCACATCCGCCTGAACTGCTTCCTCACGCAGGGTCCGCAGGGTTCGCAGAAACACCAGTAGTTCTCCGCGAACCCCGAGAACCCTGCGTGAGGGATGCGCGCCCGCGAGGGCCGGGAACCCGGCGGGGCGGGCGCGACGATGCCGGCTGGACGCGACCGGGCCCCCGGCGGAGCGAATCCGCCGGGGGCCCGGCTGCGTTGGGCACGGCGGTATCGTGCCCTACGCAGCGCGCAGCCCGGCCCGGAGCGCAGCGGAGGGACACGCCCAAAACCCGCGGCTCAAGACCTTTTCGACGACGGCTACCCGCCGTAGCGCCCCGTCACCGGCCGCTCGGTGGTCATCATCGTCGCCCTCAACCCCGCCTTGCGCAGGTAGCCGCTGGGGCCGCGCAGCTCCTCGGTCAGGTGCTTCTTCTCGCGGAAGAGGAGCAGCTGGTGCTCGGCGTCGGCCACGTTCAGCTCGCGGTCGATCTCCACCAGCCGCGCCTGGATGCTGCGCGCGCGCACCAGCTGCAGGCTCCCCATGAAGAACTGGTCGGCCGGCGCCAGCGTGGCCGCCTGCGGGTCGCCGCGCAGCTCCTCCACCAGCGGCAGCACCTCGGGCGGGAACACCGACAGCCACTCGCCCTCGCCGTCGCGCCGCCCCTCGGCCTCGATCAGCCCCGCGAACACCGCCGCGTAGCGCGGGTCCCGGAAGTCGGCGGGGCTCACCTCGGCGGCCGCGCGCTCCACCCACGCCTCGTCGCGGAACATCAGCAGGAGCAGGATGCGCTCGGGGAGGTTCATCTCCTGCACCCGCCGCGTCATCACCGCCACGTCTTCGGCCCGCCGCCCGGGAGGCGCCGCGTCGCGCTGCTCGCGCTGGCGGCGGTCGGCGGGGCCGGCGCGGCGCTCGTGGGCGGGAACCTCGGCGGCCTCGCGCTCCAGCGTCTCGCGCGGCACACCGGTCTTCACCGAGATGCGCTGGATGTACACGCCGCGCAGCACCTCGTCGGCCGCGGCGCGGACGGTGGGGAGGAGCGAGTCGATCGCCTGCCGGGTGCCGCGGATGCTGCCGAAGTAATTGCGGCGCTCCAGGATCTGGATCTTCCGCTCCAGCACGTCCACCGCGTCGTTCAGGTAGCGGCGCAGCGCGTCGGCGCCCTGCGTGCGCACCAGACTGTCGGGGTCCTCGCCCTGGGGAAGGGTGGCGACCAGGACCTCGACGCCCGCCCGCAGCAGCTCGTCGCCCGAGCGGAAGGTGGCCTTGAGCCCGGCCTTGTCGCTGTCGTAGAGCAGGATGGCGCGCTCGCAGTAGCGGGCGATCAGCTGCGCCTGCTCCTCGGTCATCGCCGTGCCCAGCGGCGCCACCGCGTGCCCCACGCCGTGGCTGGCGAGCGACACCCAGTCCATGTAGCCTTCGACGACGAGGGCCGTCTCCTCGCGGCGGATGGCGTTCTTGGCCCAGTTCAGCCCGTACAGCGTGCGCCCCTTGGTGTAGATCGGGGTCTCGGGGCTGTTCAGGTACTTGGGCACGTGCTCCTCGGCGCTCCCCAGGATGCGCCCGCCGAACGCCACCACGCGGCCCTGCAGGTCCAGGATCGGGAAGATCACCCGGCCACGGAACACGTCGTAGGGGTCGCGCCCGCTCTTGCTCTCCTTCAGCAGCCCCAGCTCCAGCATCAGCCAGTCGGGGATCCCGTGCTTGCGGGCGGCCTCGCTGAAGCCGTTCCACTCCTCGGGCGCCCACCCCAGCTCGAAGCGCTCGGCGTGCTCGCGGGTGACCCCGCGCTTCTCCAGGTACTCGCGCGCGGCCCGGCCGCCATCGGTCTCCCACAGCTGCTTGCGGAACCAGTCGCGGGCGAAGGCGTTGACCTCGTAGTAGTGGCGGTGCGGGTCTTCCTCGGGGCGCTCCTGCCGCTCGTCGGGGACCTCGATGCCGACGCGCTCCGCAACGTAGCGGATGGCGTCGGGGTAGCTCATCCCCAGGTGCTTCATCAGGAAGGTGTAGACGGTGCCGCCCTCGCCGCAGACGAAGCACTTGTAGAACCCCTTGGCGGGGTCGACCGAGAAGTTGGGCCCCTCGCCGCCGTGCAGGGGGCACGGCCCGCGGAAGGTCTTCCCGGAGCGCTTGAGGCGCGTGTGCTCCGAGATGATCTCCACCATGTCCGCGCTTTCGCGGATCTGCTCTACGAGGTGGTCGGGGATCGGCATCCGGGTACTTCGGGGGACAGGGAACAGGGTACAGGGCACAGCCTGCAACCGCGCTACGGATGGGCCTCTGGCGCCCGTTCCCACTGCGGGACCTTCAATCTACTGCGCTCCGGACGGTCTCTGACACCGTCTCAGTGTGAGGAACCGCGAACTGCGCTGTGGGCGTGTCCCTCCGCTGCGCTCCGGGCCGGGCTGCGCGCGCCGTAGGCAACGATACCGCCGTTGCCAACGGCGCCGGGCCTGCTCCGGGCAAACTTCCGCCCTCCGCAGTCCCGGCCCTCCGGGCGCGCATCCCTCACGCGAACGGGGCGATCACCTCCCCGTTCGGCGGGTTGAAACCCGCCGCTGGAACAGCGGAAAGTCCGCCTGCGCGGACTCCCCACGCGAGCATCCGCGCGCCCGGCAAGCACCCGTGCAGCCGCGCGAAGCGCCCCCAGGTCCCTCTCCCAGGCTGTTTTTGGGAGAGGGACAGGCTTTCAGGACGCGACGCAGTCGCGCCTGGAAGCCAGGGTGAGGGCCCCGCGGCGCCCCGTCACGAGCGCCGTTCAGTCACCGGCACACTCAAGCACTCAAGCACTCACGCACTCACGCACTCACGCACTCACGCACTCACGCACTCACGCACCCGTTCGCCGTTCAAGCAAACTCCACCACCGTCACCCCCGTCCCCCCCTCGAACAGTTCGCCGGGGCGCGCGGCGCGGATGCGGCGGTCGGCCTTGATCAGCTCGCGTACGTGGGCGCGCAGGGCGCCGGTGCCCTTGCCGTGGATGATGCGGAAGGTGGGGAGGCCGGCCAGGATGGCGTCGTCCACCGCGCGCCCCAGCGCCGTCTCCACCTCGTCCACCCGCATCCCGCGCAGGTCCACCTCGGGGCGCGCCTCCACGCTGTGCACGAAGTAACCGGCCTGCGGCTTCTTCTGCTTCGCCTCCTGGTCGCCCGGGGGGAGCGGCGTCAGGTCGTCGCTGGCCAGCGTGAGCCGCAGCGACCCCGCCTCCACCGTCGCCTTCCCGTCGCGCACCTCCACCACCGTGCCCGTGCGCCCCAGCGACTCGATGCGCACGCGCACGCCGGGCCCGAGCTCCGGCGCCGCCTTGCGCGCCGCGGGTGACGCGGCGGGCTTCGCGCTCCGCTCGCGCGGCGCCCGCTCGCGCTGGCGCCTGGCCGCCTCCTCCACCTGGCGCCGGGCGGCGCGGGCGGCCTCGTCCAGGGCGCCCTGCTCGGCCGCGGCGCCGCGCAGCTCGGCGATGGCGGCCTCCACCTCTTCGCGCGCCTTCAGCAGCAGGTCGCGCGCCTGCTGGCGGGCGCGGCGCTCGGCGTCCTTCTCGCGCTGGGCCAGGCCGCGCTCGCGCTCCTGCAGCTGCTCCTGCAGCCGCTCGGTCTCGGCCGTGATCCGGTCGATGCGGAGCTGGTTCTCGTCCAGCCGCTGCTCCTTGGCCTCGAGCTCCAGCAGCAGCCGGGCGATGTCGCGCTCGCCCTGCGGCAGCGTGCTCTCGGCCGTCTCCAGCACGTGCTGCGGCAGCCCGAGCCGCCGCGCGATGGCCAGGCCGTAGCTGCGGCCGGGGACGCCCTTCACCAGGCGATACGTCGGCACCAGCCGCTCGGCGTCGAACTGCAGCGACGCGTTCACGATCCCGCGCTCCTGCGTGGCCAGCAGCTTGAGCTGCCCCAGGTGCGTGGTGGCGACCGTGAAGCAGCTCCGCCGCGTGAGCTCGACCAGGACCGCCGCCGCCAGCGCCCCGCCTTCCACGGGGTCGGTGCCGCTCCCGGCCTCGTCGGTCAGCACCAGGCTCTCCCACCCCGCCCCCTCCAGCGCCTCGCGCAGGTTCTTCAGGTGCGCGCTGAAGGTGCTGAGTGACGCCTCGATGCTCTGCTCGTCGCCGATGTCGGCGAACACGTCGCGGAACACCGGGAGCTTCGTTCCCTCGCCCACGGGGGGGACGATCCCGCTCTGCGCCAGCAGCGAGACCAGCCCGATCGCCTTCAGCAGCACCGTCTTGCCGCCGGTGTTGGGGCCCGAGATGAGCAGCGTGCGCTCGCCCCGGTCCATCATCAGGTCGAACGGCACCACCTCGCGGCTGCGGTCCAGCAGGATCGGGTGGCGGCCGTAGACCACCTCGTAGTGCTCGGTCCCCGCCGGGAGCATGGCGGGCCGCCGGCCGTCCACGCGCAGGGCGTAGCGGGCGCGCGCGTAGAGCGAGTCGATCGCCACCAGCGCGCCGAGGCTCGCGAGCAGCTCGGGGTGCAGGGGGCGCAGGCGGTCGGTGAGCTCGCGCAGGATGCGCAGCACCTCGCGCGCCTCCTCGGCCTCGAGCTCGCGCAGGCGGTTCATCGCCTCGATGGCCAGCGGCGGCTCCACGAAGAGCGTGGCGCCGGTGGCGCTCTCGTCGTGCACGATGCCGCCCACCTCCCCGCGCCCCTCGCGGCGCACGGGGATCACGTAGCGCCCGTCGCGCACCGTCACGCTGGCGTCGGCCACGCGGTAGTGGTCGGGCAGCGTCCCCATGTACGCCGCCAGCCGCTCCACCAGGCGCCCGCGCACCGTGCGGATCTCGCGGCGCAGCTTGTAGAGCGCCGGGCTGGCGTCGTCGCGCACGGCGCCGTCCTCGCCGATGGCGCGGCCGATCTGCGCCTCGTCCTTCTCGGCCTGCACCAGCCCGCCGGCCAGCAGCGCCAGCAGCGGAAAGCGCTCGGCGCCGCCCTCGGCGAGCAGGGCGCGGCGGGTGGTGCGGCTGCTGGCCAGCAGGGTGCCCAGGTCGCGCAGCTGCGCCGCCTCGAGCACCGACCCCTCGATGCGCAGCCGGCGGACGCCCTCGCGCACGTCGGGGACGGCGGGAAGGCCCCAGCCGGTGTCGCCGCCCAGGAAGGCGCGCATCTCCTCCACCCGCGCCAGCTCGGGCTCGATCCACCCCAGGTCGGCGCTGGGCTCCAGCGCGCGCACCGCCTCGGCCCCCAGCGGCGACGATGCGTTGCGGGCGACGATGTCGAGCGCGTCGCGGTACTCCAGAACGTTCAGTGCGTGGGAATTCATCAGCGGGACCGCTTGTAAGCCTGGGCCGGACCGGGGCAACAAGCTAACCCCGAAGCCCCCGGACCCTCAATCCGCCCGCCTGTACCCCCGCACCGCCCGGCCGTGCCGTGCGCCGGCGACGAGCCTGCGCCGCCCGCGGGCAGAGCATCCCTTGCTCCGCCCGGCCGACAGCATACCGAATATAAACCGAAATACAGGACCGGCAACTCTGGTGCGAAATCCGACCGACGACTTGCGCATCGGAATCCGGGAATCGGTGAGTCGACCGGCTCTGCTGATGGGTCACACGGAGCAGCGGAGGAGAACGGAGCAGCGGAGAACTGCGATGAAGTTCTCCGCTGCTCCGTTGCACTCCGTTTCTCCGTGTGACGCCCTTGGCAGTGTGGATGCAACCACTGCGTCAGCCGGTCACCCCAGCAGCATCGCCACGATCCACGCGACACCGCCGCCGCCCAGGGTGACGCGCACGTTGTCGTCGATCGGGAGGTCGAGGAACTCCAGCACCGCCGCGGCCGTGCCGCCGGCGACGGCGGCCAGGGCGGGCACGACGCCGCTCAGCGAGGCGATGGTGAGGCCGACGGCGAGGTTCACCGCCAGCCCGGCCGCGAACCCCTCCCAGCTCTTCCCCCACGCGGTGCGGTGCCGGCCGAAGCGCTTGCCCACCAGCGCCGCGGCGGCGTCGCCGAAGCCGTTGAACAGCATGGCCATCACGGCGATCGGCTTGGGGAAGAGCACCACGGCGGCGGCGTAGGCCAGCGCCATCCAGGTGGCGCCGGCGAACTTGCGGCGCTCGTGGTGGCGCAGCATGCGGCGGGTGTAGCGCAGGAACCAGTAGCGCGGCGCGCGGAAGCGCAGCCGCGTCCAGTCCACCCCCACGGCCACGGCGGCGGTGGGCAGCAGCACGGCCAGCGCCAGCCAGCGCGGCGCCATCCACACCAGCAGCGGCAGCAGCGCGCTCGACACGTGGAACGTCTTGCGCGCCAGCTCGCGCCGGATGCGCGTCGCCGCCGGCGGCACCGTCCCGATCGTCATCACGCCATCCATCGCAGTGCTCCGTACATGATCCTCTCCCCGCTCCATTGTCCGTTCAGATCACCTGGAATCGCTCGCGCTGGGGACTCTACCGCCCGAACCGGTCCTCCGCGTCCAGAGCAACACCCGTTCCCGCCGCGGAGCTCCCGGCGGCGGACCGGCGCGCGCCGCCGCGGAAGAACTCGATCATCAGCCGGTTCACCCGCTCGGGGGCGTCGGCGGGCACCCAGTGGCTGGCGTCGGCGATGCGCTCGAGGCGCAGGTCGGGGACGAAGTCTTCCAGCCCGTCCAGGTTGTGGATGTTGAGCGCCGTGTCCTGCTCGCCCCAGATCACCAGCGTGGGCCGGCGCACCATCCCGTCGCCCCACGCGCCCTCGCCGTCACGCCCGCCACGAACGGAGCGGCGGCCGAACGCGCGGTAGTAGTTGAGCATCGCCGTCAGCGCGCCGGGGCGCGAGATCGCTTCGCGGTACCGGGCGATGTCATCGTCCGTGTACGCGTCCGGCCGGCGGGGGCTGTTGCGGAAGATGCGGCCGATCATCGCGTAGCCGTTGGCCCGGAACACGGCCTCGGGGAGGATCGGGAGCTGGAAGAACCCCGCGTACCACGAGCGCAGGAGCTGCCGCGGGTGCTTCAGCTCGCGCGCGAACACCGCGGGGTGTGGGGCGTTGAGGATCACCAGCCGCTCCACCAGCTCGGGACGGCGGATGGCCAGGCGCCACGCGATCACCCCGCCCCAGTCGTGCCCCGCCACGTGCGCCCGCTCGGCGCCCAGGTGCCCGATCAGCGCCGCGACGTCGTCCATCACCACGCCGGCGCGGTAGTGGCGCGCGCCCCGGGGCTTGTCGGAGAGGTTGTAGCCGCGCAGGTCGGGGGCGACCACGCGGAAGCCGGCGCGGGCCAGCACCGGGATCTGGTGGCGCCACTCGTACCAGAACTCGGGAAAGCCGTGCAGCAGCACCACCAGCGGCCCCTGCCCGGCCTCCACCCAGTGCAGCGTGACGCCGTTCACCGTGCCGAAGCGGTCCGTCCACTCCTCCGCCATGCTCGTCTCCCCCCCCATCGTTTCCGCGGAAGGGGCACGGTGCTGGGCAAGTGTGGGGCCGTGCGGCGGCTTGCGTGCCCCGGCGCGGCGGGTCAGATTGGGCGCCGCCCGAACCAGCTCGTTTCCCGTGCAGTGACGGGGCGCATGACGGCCGTGCCGGTGCTGATCTTCTCCGACTTCACGTGCCCGTTCTGCCACGTCACCGAGGCCGCGCTCCGCCGCCTGGAAGACGAGGGGATGGCCGCGCCGCGCTACGCCGCGTACGAGCTGCACCCCGCGCCCGCGCCGCTCCCCGCCGCCCCGCGGGCCGGCGACCTGGAGGCCGCGCGCCCGCTGGCCGGGGAGGTGGGCGCGCCGCTGGCCCCGCCGCCGCTGGTGCCGCGCACCCGCAAGGCGCACGAGCTGGCGAAGTTCGGGGAGGAGAAGGGCGCGGGCCGCGCCGTGCGCGAGGCGGTCTTCGCGGCGTACTTCGGCGGCGGGCGCGACGTGGGCCGCGTGGACGTGCTGGTGGAGCTGGCGGGAGAGGTGGGGCTGGACGCCACCGAGACGCACGTGGTGCTCGACGTGGACCGCCACGGCGCCGCGGTGGATGCGGACCAGGCGCTGGCGCGGCGGCTGGGGATCGGGGCGGTCCCCGCGCTGGTCGTGGGCGGGGGAGCGGACGCGGAGCTGCTGCTGGGCGCGCAGCCGCTGGACGTGCTGCGCCAGGTGCTGCGGAGCAAGACGACCTGACCGGGCGCGGGCGAAAGGCCTGCTCGCCGATCGATTTTCGAGGAGAACGAACGATGTCGGACTACGAGCGCAGCACGGTGCTCCCCACCCGCGAGGTGTTCGCCCGGGCGCACCAGATCTTCACCGAGCGCGCCGACCTGGCGCGGGTGGAAGAGAGCGGGCACCACGTCACCTACAGCGGCGCCGAGGGCACGGTGACGCTGGAGGCGCACCGCCACGGCCTGTCCACCCAGGTGGTGGCCCGCACCGACCGCCTGCGCACCAACAAGATCGACGGCGTGGTGCGCTACCTCTTCAACCAGCTCCCCTACCAGTGGGGCGACCCGCCGCGGGAATAATCGGGCCGCGGGGTGAGGACACGGATACGAAATGGGGCGGAGCCGCATGGTCTCCGCCCCTGTGTATGTTCGCGCCGTGGACCGTTACCACAGCCGGTTGATGGCGTAGGCGTCGAACACGCCATCTACGCTGACGACAGGAATGCCTTCGACCCGCGCCTGCGCGATCAGGAGGCGGTCGAATGGATCGCGATGGTGCCACGGAAGCGTAAGCACCTCGCGAATGTGTGCACCTCGATCCCCAGCAGGCGAATGTCATTGTGCGCCATCTGGCCTAGAATCGCTGCGTCGAAAGAGGGCTGCAGAAGGAGTTGCCCAGGCTCGCCTTGATCGCGACCTCCCAGAGGCTCGCCAGGCTGAGCAGGATTTCGTTGCGAGGATTCGTAATCAGTTCACGCGCGGCGTTGCTCAGCCCTGGCTCACCGGTCGTGAACCAGAGGAATGCATGGGTGTCCAGCAACGCACGGACGCCCCGGCTACTGGTAATCCTTGAAGTCATCCAGAGGCTCGTCAAAATCTGCGGAGATCGTGATCATTCCCGCGCCGCTACCGAATTCCCGCGGTTTGCGCCGCTGCATCGGAACGATCTGCGCGATCGGCTCTCCATCCACAGTCAGCACGATTTCCTCGCCGCGAGCGGCCTGCTTGGCCAACTCACTGAGACTGCCCGAAAACTCCTCGGCTTCTACGGGTGTCATCCGATTATCCTCCGTTCATCATCAGGGCGTGTCGGCTCAAATCTACAGGCATTCGGGATCGGTGATCACGGGCGAGGTGTCTCGCACGTATGATTTCAGCGCACGATGGACGATCTCGCTCTCCCGCTGGCGACGAAGACCGGCGGGCCGGGCGACTTCGTCTCCGACTTGTCTTCAAGTTCGATCGTACGGGCCATGGCTCCGTCCCTTGGCGATACCGTGCGCCGCAGCCGTCGATGCTCGTCTGAAAAGTAGCGGCGGCCGGCCGGACCGTCCACGTCAACGAAACGCCACCGTCCGTCTCAATCCGACGTACCGTTGGCCCGAATCGATCTCATTGGTTGGAATCGGGCCGATTAGCTTCTGCCGTGGGATCGATGTGAGACGCCGACGACACGGAGGGAGTACGATGGGAGCGAAGACCAAGGAGCCGATCGAGCGGTCGGCGCTGCTGGTGATCGACGTGCAGGAGTCGTTCAGGGCCGACGCGGCGCGCTGGGCGCGGCGGAGCAACCCGGCCCTCGAGGCGAACCTCGTCCGCCTGGTGGACGCGTACCGCGACGCGGGGCTGCCGGTGATCTGGATCCTGCACACCGACGGCGACGGGCCCTTCCGGCCGGAGAGCGGGCTGGTGCGCGTGCAGGAGTGGCTGCAACCGCGCGAGGGCGAGCCGGTGCTGCACAAGACCACGCGCAACGCCTTCACCAGCACGCGCCTGGCGGAACTGCTGGCGGAGCTGGGCGTGCGGCGGCTGGCGATCACCGGCATCCAGACGGAGCAGTGCTGCGAGACCACCGCGCGGCTGGCCGGCGACCTGGGCTACGACGTGGACTTCGTCACCGAGGCGACCGCCACCTTCCCCATCGTCCACCCGGACACGGGCGAGGAGCTGCCGGTGGAGCAGATCGCGAGGAACACCGAGTTCGCGCTGCGCGGCCGCTTCGCGCGCATCGCCACGGTGGACGGGGTGGTGGAGGAGCTGGCGCCGGCGCTGGTGGGCTGAGCCCGGCGGGTGGGGAAGGGCGTACGGAGGAGAGGGTCAGGGCACGCGCGTCCGCACCGCCTGGGCGCCGGCGAGCGCGGCTTCGAGCTGGTCGTCGGTCCACTCCTCCCAGTCGGCGGGGACGGGGATGATGCGGCGCTTGGTGCCCCCGCCCTCGAAGCAGAGCCACCCTTCGGTCATCCCGGTGCCCAGCGTGAGCTTGCGGGCGTTGTGCGACAACGTGGGAACCACGTTCCACACGTTCCAGGTCACGCCATCGTGCGTGGTGAAGGTGCGCAGCGCCATACGTTTCGATCCGCGTGGTGGACGTGGTTGCAAACGGACGGTGCCTGACCCACGTCCCGAACGGTAATGGAGATGCCCCCGCCCGAGCAAGACTGCAACCCGTCGGGTAGCAGTCGGCTACCGCAAAACTCCTACCGAACTACCGGGGGCTGACGACAAGGGGGCGGCACCCGGGTGGGATGCCGCCCCTCTGAGCGTGCTGCGCGCGTGAGCCGCCCGGCTCAGCGGCACTCGCCCGAGGCCAGCGACTTCCACCCGTTGCTGCCCAGCCCCGCGGCCGAGTAGCGGTAGGAGGGCGAATAGCGGCTCTGGATGGCGCTCACCTTCTGGCGCGTGGCCCACTGGTTGGTGACGTGGTACGAGCGCGCCTGCATGGCGCCGCATCCCGGGGTCACCCGCATCCCGCCGCTCAGCAGCCCCGGCGAGCACCCCGCCGTGCCGACCATCGCCGCCACCGCCAGCCATCTGCCGATCCCGCGCATTGTCGCTCTCCGGGTTCCGGGTTCGCTGCCGCGCACGCGCGCGCCAGAGTACAACGCGCGGGCTACCCGTCATCTTACACGCATCAGCGGTGCCCGGGGAGATTCTTGTTACGGAAGGATCGCCGCCGCGTCCCGACGGCCGCCGATCGACCTCGATCCGTGATCCCGGGTCCGGCTGAACTGGCAGCGGAAAAAACGGAGCAGCGGAGAACTGCACGCGAATCCGACGCAGTTCTCCGCTGCTCCGTGTGACCCCATCCGCTGAGCCGGCTTGACGGCTGCGTTTCCGGATCGGGTATGAACAATGGAAGGGCGGCCCCGCGCGGGAGCCGCCCTTCGCCGTCACGCGGTCTGCGACCCGCCGGTCAGTTGCGGCCGGCGGTGCGCTGCGCGGCCAACTGCAGCGCCTTGTACGCGTTCACCACGCCGCCCGCCACCGACAGCTCGGAGAAGGCGCGCCGCTCGCCCTCGCTGCCGGGGAGCGCCACCTGCGACGAATACCGGGTGGCCGACTGGACGAGGATGTCCTTCACGTCGGCCGCGGTGAGGGTGGGGTAGTACGACAGCAGCAGCGCGGCCAGGCCCGTCACCACCGGCGCGGCCATGCTGGTGCCCTGCAGCCGGCGGTACTGGTTGCCGGGGATGGTGCTCCAGATGCTCTCGCCGGGCGCGAACACGTCCACGCCGGTGTGGCTGTAGTTGCTGAAGCTGGCCGCCAGGTCCTCGGCGCCCGGGCTCGAGGCGCCCACCTCGATCCAGTTGCGCGCGCTGCCGTTGCTCAGGAACGCCCGGGTGGGGTAGCTGGGCGAGGTGTCGAGGCTGGCGCCCTCGTTGCCGGCGGCGTGCACCAGCAGCACGCCCTTGCTCTCGGCGTAGCGCACGGCGGCGTCCACCACCGCCTTCTGCGGCGAGTGCGCCTTGCCGAACGACATGTTGATCACCTGCGCGCCGTTGTCGGCGGCGTAGCGGATGGCGTTGGCGATGTCCTTGTCGCGCTCGTCGCCGTCGGGGACGGCGCGCAGGATCATCAGCTTCACGCTGGCGCCGGCCACCCCGTCCAGCCCCACGCCGTTGCCGCGGATCGCGCCGATGATGCCCGCCACGTGGGTGCCGTGCATGGCGTCGGGGCCGGTGACCTCGGCGTTGCCGTAGCCGCGCTCGTTCACGTTGGTGGTGTCGTCACCCACCATGGGGCGCGGGTTGTACGAGGGGTTCAGCCCGTACTGCAGCCGGTTCTCCACGTCCTGGCGGGCCTCGGCCAGCACCTCGGGGGTCAGCCCGCCGCCGGCGGCTCGCAGGAACATGCTGCGGGCCTGCTGCACCTCGGGCTGGGTGCTCTGCAGCGCCTGCACCTTCTCGACCGTGACCGAGTCACCGTTCAGCGCGCGCTTCAGCACGTCCACCAGCTGCTGCATGCGCGGCTCGATCTGCTTGATCTGCGCCAGCTCCTGGGTGGCGCTGGCGCGGTCGGCGTCCAGCTTGCGCTTGACCTGCTGGTACAGGTCGTACTCGGCGCGGTCGGCGGCGGCGATGGTGGCCGGGTTGGCGTTCTCGTACTTGGCGCGCAGCCGCGCGTAGATGCGCACCGACTCGTAGGTGTCGTGCCACACGTCGCGCCCGTCGCGCCCGCCGATGAAGTCCCACCCGTGCACGTCGTCCACGTACCCGTTGTTGTCGTCGTCCTTGCCGTTCCCGGCGATCTCGCGCGGGTTGGTCCACACGTTGGCGGCCAGGTCGGGGTGGGTGATGTCCACGCCCGAGTCGATGATGGCCACGGTCACGGTGCGGGCCGGGCGGCGGCCGGCGAGCAGCTCGGTGTAGGCGCGGGCCAGGCCGATGCCGGGCACGTGGTCCTTTTCGGGGTCCAGCTGCCACCAGTTCTGCGGGGGCTCCACGGCGGTGGCGTCGGCGGGGGCTTCCTGCGCGGCCAGCGGCAG
>DASSME010000510.1:0-12387 GCA_035689035.1 Longimicrobium sp.
GCGACCTCCACGGCGGCCTCGGCCTCGTCGCCCGGCTCGCAGCGCAGGTCCAGGCAGATCCAGAGCGAGTTGGAGCGGTCGCGCTCGTACTCGCGGATCACCGGCTGGCCCACGCGCGCGGTGGTGCGCCAGTGCACGTCGCGCGGGTCGTCGCCGGGGCGATACGGGCGCAGCCCGCGGTACTCGCCGCGCGCGCCGGCCGCCCCCGCGAAGGTCTCGCCCGCGCGGCGCACGCGCTCGCCGGAGAGGCGAGGCGCGCGCACGGGGCGGTCGTGGCGCGGCCAGACCACGGCCTCGCCAGGGATCTCCAGGTCGCGCTCCTTGCGGAAGAGGCCGAAGGGGAACGAGGTCGCCAGCGTCACCGTCTCCAGCGGGTACACCCCGCGCCGCGGGAAGACGGTCTCGGCGCGGACGACCGCCGCCTCGCCCGCTTCCAGCGCCGCGATCCACGCGCTCCCCTCGCGCCCCGCCTCGCCGATCTCCACGGCCAGGGAGGGGAGGCGGCGCTTGGAATTCCGCAGCTCGTAGGTGATGCGCCCCGGCTGGCCCGCGGTGAAACCGCGCACGGGGCGGCGGCGTACCTCCAGCCGGCGGATCATCTGCTCGCTCAGCCACCCGCTCAGGGTGATGAAGCCGAGCATGGCGCCCAGCACCAGGTAGAGCAGGTTGTTCCCCGTCCCGATGGCGGCGAGGCCAAGGACCAGGGTGCCGCCGGTGAACAGCCACCCCGCGCGCGAGAACTTCAGCCGCCGCGGGGGCCGGAACCAGCGCCGGATCCCCGCGGCGGTGCGCGACAGGCGGGGAGAGGAACTACTCCGTTTCGGCATCAACTTCCCGCCTCAGCTTCAGGTATTCCTCGCCACGGTCCGTGATCTTGCAGTGCTCGGAGAGATTACCCTGGTCTGGGATGTTCCCAACCGACTTGCCATCTTGCATGCGAATGAGCCCGAGTGCGCGCAGGCGACGTAAGTCATTGCGAAAGAATCCTTTGAACCACTGCCCGTCTTTTTTCGTAAAGTCAAACAGGAATCCAGAACTCGAACTCAGACCCTGCAGGTATTTGAGTTCGTCCTCGGACAGAAAGTAGCTGATCAGAAAGCGCAGTGATGCGACTTGATCCTGCACCTTCCGTAGCTGGAACTCGACTCCTTTTCCCGAGATCGACAATCGCTCGACGCCTGCGCCCACAATAAGGATTAGCACAAGGGTGAATGCCAGGATTGCAGCGAACACGGTCGCTTCGGCTATTCCCAATCGCTGTGCCGAGCTCACCCAGCCAAGTGGAATTGCGCAGAGATAAAGCAGACCGGGAACAATCACAAAGAACGCGGCGAGACCGGCGGCAACGTACAGACGGCGCTGTGACTGGGCGGCGGGCTGACGCGAGTGGTTTGGGACGGCCATGATATGCCTCCATTGAATGAGGAAAGGATCTACACCGACAGTCTAATCTGAATATGTTGGGAATCGGATTCAAAATTCTTCGGCGGTGCGCGACTGGAGAAGTTCGTCTTCGACCGCTCGCGTGGCGGATTCGAGCGGACCGGCGTGGTCGAAGGGTGGCGCGCGCACTACCGCGGCTCGCCGGAGTATACGCATTTGGAGAATCTGGTCCACTCACCGTCGAACTCGACGCCCAGGGGTCAGACCGGCACCTCGGTGTTCGCCAGGATCCCCTCCAGCACCGCCACCGCCTCTTCGTACGCCTCGCCCGTGGGGCTCGACGCGCCGGCGGGGAGGAGGCGGTGCGCCAGGCAGGGGACGACGAGGCGCCGCACGTCGTCCGGCACCAGGAAGTCGCGCCCTTCCACCAGCGCGTACGCCCGCGCGGCGCGGAACAGGCCGATGGCGGCGCGGGTGCTCGCGCCGGCGCGCAGACGCGGCTCGCCGCGGGTGGCCTGCACGATCGCCATCAGGTAGTCGACCAGCGCCGGGTCGGCGTGCACCCGCTCCACGCGGTCCTGCAGCGCGAGGACGCGGCCCGCGTCCAGCACCGGCTTCACGCGCCCCACCGGGTCGCCCGCCCCGACGGATTGAAGGAGCACGCCGCGCTCGTCGCCGGGCTCGGGGTAGCCGATGGAGAGCCGCATCAGGAAGCGGTCGAGCTGGCTTTCGGGGAGCGGGTAGGTGCCGTGCTGCTCCAGCGGGTTCTGCGTGGCCATCACCAGGAACGGCACCGGCAGGTCGTAGCTCCGCTCGTCGATGGTCACGCGGCCCTCCTGCATCGCCTCGAGCAGGCCGCTCTGCGTGCGCGGGGGAGCGCGGTTGATCTCGTCGGCCAGCACCACGTTGGTGAAGATGGGGCCGGGCCGCGTCTCGAACTCGTGCGTGCGCGGGTTGTAGACCGAGACGCCCAGCACGTCGCTGGGGAGCAGGTCGCTGGTGAACTGGATGCGGCGGAAGTCCAGCCCCAGCGCGGCGGTGAGCGCGCGGGCCAGCGTGGTCTTGCCGACGCCGGGGATGTCTTCGAACAGGATGTGCCCGTGCGCCAGGAGCGCCGCCAGCGACAGCCGCACCGTCTCGCGCTTGCCGCGGAACACGGTTTCCACCTCGTCGATCAGCCGGTCCAGCAGGCTCAGCTCCACGGACGGGGCCGTGTTGGGGACCGCGTTCAGCATCAGGGCGCGCGGGGCTCGGAATGTGTTGGGAGGAAGATCGCGCAAAGGTACACCCCACCCGGCGTTTGGAGCCAGAGGGGGTGATTCGGGGCGACCGGGCGGGGGTGCCGACGTGGGGGAGTTTGCGAGTGAACTCGCCGCTACAACGGCACGCAGTCCGCCTTCGCGGACTACAAGCTTCGGCGTGGCGGCAGCGGCCGCGCACGGAGCAAAGTCCCGCCGGGCCCGGGACAGCCGCGGCGGGACGCGCTCAGCTTCGCCGTGGATTCCGTCGCGACCGGCGACGTCTCGCCACGCGCCGGATGCTGATGGCGCGACCTCTCAGATACCCCTCGGGCGGGGGCGGCAGAACGCACACCGGGTCAGGCGGGAAATCCACCGTGGCGGGAGTCACGGAGTATCCGGCGGCGCGCATCCTCTCGACCACCGTGCACCATCTCCTGGTTCATCGTCAGCCCCTCCCGTGGTCGTTGCGATTCGGTTCACCCCGAACGATCACACTCCATCCGCGCGTTGCCAAGCGCTGCATCGCTCCACAGATGAACGAAGTGCCGTCACACGGAGCAGCGGAGAAGATCGGAGCAGCGGAGAACTGCACGAATCTTACGCAGTTCTCCGCTGCTCCGTTGCACTCCGCTGCTCCGTGTGACCCAACTGCCGAGCCGGTATCACGACCGACTTTCCGGATCGCGCATCACGGGTTCAGCCAGTAGTTCACCTTGATCAGGAAGACGTTGTCCGGCCGCGTGTCGAAGAGCGCCGCGCGGTCGCGGCCGAAGCGGAAGGTGCCGATGCCCTCCTCGAAGTCTTCGCGCTGCTGCTGCCAGGCCAGGTAGACGGTGCTCCCCGGCCGCCACTCCCAGCGCAGCACCGCGTTGCCGCGCAGCGAGCGCACGGTGAAATCCGTCGGGTGCACGCCGCTCAGCTCGTCGGGGGCGAAGTCGAAGGTGCGCGCGCGCACCAGGTAGCGCGTGGTGTCGCCGAAATCGACCGAGCTCACGAACGGGGCCACGTACACCTGCAGCGTCAGGTCGGGGTTGAAGGTGTAGTTCAGCCGCACGTCCATCGACACCGTGGTCTGGCGCAGGTCGGTGAACAGGTAGCGCTGGCCGAACAGCGCCGCGGGCGTGGTGTCGGCCACCGAGCCCAGCGCCTGCGCCGCCGACCTCGCCCGGTCGAACGACGGCCCCACGGTCAGGTTCCAGCGCGGCGAGGTCTTGACCTGCACCTCGACGTAGCCGTTCACGTCGCCGCCGCCGCCCTTCTCGATGCTCTGCGCGAACACGCTGGCGCTCCCCACCAGCGGCTTGCGCGGGTCGCTGCCGACGCTCAGGTAGGCGGAGCCCGCCATGGGCCGAAGCGCCACGGGGCCGCCGCGGGTCAGCCGGTCGTCCAGCGAGCGGGGCTGCAGGGTGAGCGAGTAGTTGGCGCTCCAGTAGCTCAGGTGCTGGAGGTAGCCGTTGCTGTTGAAGTTCAGCAGGATCGGGTCGCCGTCGTAGTTCCACTCGCGCCGGCCGCCCAGGCTGGCCTGCCAGTAGCGCAGCACCGGCCCCGGGCGCTGCCGCAGGTAGGTGACGCTCCCGTCCACGTCCATCCGCGCCGCGCGGCGCTGCGACCCCAGGTCGCCGATCTCGTACCCCGGCGTGATGGTGGCCACCCCCGCCGAGGTCCGCCAGTGCGCGCCCGCCTGCTTGGCCACGCGCACCTCGCCCTGGAAGCCGCTGAGCGAGGTGGCGCCGGAATCCACCGAGAGCGCGCGCGAGTCGGGGCGGGCGAACTGGTGGTACGGCACGACCAGCTGCTCGGCGAGGATGGCCAGCGAGTCGCCGCGCACGTGGCTCAGCGAGCCGAACCCCGTCACCCGCCACGCGCGGTTGGCGAACTCGTGCTTGAAATCCACTCCGGCGGTGTACCCGGCGGCGCGCAGCGCGCCGCGCAGCTCCGGCGTCTCCAGGTCGCGGTTCACCGCGGTGATCATTCCGCCCACGTAGCTGCGCCCGCCGCGCAGGTCGCGCTTCAGCCGGCCCACGAAGAAGTTGGTGAGCGGCTCGGCCACCATGCTCTGCTCGCCGCTCTCGTCGATGAAGCGCGCCCGCTCGCGCCCGGTGAGCGCGTCCATCACCCCGATGCTCCAGCCGCGCCCCGGTTGCCCGCTCAGCTTGGCGGCGCCCAGGATGTGCGTTTCCTGCGGCACGTCGGCGGTGGGGGTGCCGGGGCGGGCGCCGTAGGTGAGCCCGCCCACCCGGCGCGAGTAGAAGAGCGAGCCGCCGGCGGGGATCGTTCCGAAGTTCCCCGCGTTGAAGTTGAAGATCTCGCGCCCCTCCACGAAGAAGGGGCGGCGCTCCTCGAACACGGTCTCGAACTGCGTCAGGTTCACCACCGCCGGATCCAGCTCCACCTGCCCGAAGTCGGGGTTCACGGTGGCGTCGAGCGTCAGGTTGCTGGTGACGCGGTACTTCACGTCGGCGCCGATGCGGGTGCCGTATTCGTGGTCGCCGCGGAAGGGGTTGCCGCGCGGGTCCACGTACTCGGCGCGGGCCACGGTGTAGGGGAGCAGCTCCAGCCGCCGGCTGGCGCGCACCCCGCGCAGGCCGGTGAGGTGGCCCCACCGCGCGATCCCCCCGCGCTCGCTCTTGGGGGTGAACGACGAGGTGGCGTACTCGCTGCGCCGGCCGATGATGCGCTCGAGCAGGATCCCCCAGGTGTCGGTGCGCGGGTTGAAGCGCAGCTGGCTGAAGGGGATGCGGAACTCGGCGGTCCACCCGCCGCTGTCCACCGTGGTGGCCGCCTCCCACACCGCGTCCCAGCTGTTGTCGTCGCCGCGGTCGGTCTTGGCCTCGTCGCGCCGCACGCCGCTCGGGTTGACGTCGAACCCGAAGCCGGTGAGGTGGTCGTGGTAGCTGTCGATCTGCACGCCGAACCAGTCGGCGTCGCTCAGGTCCATGTCGCGGCGGCCCAGGCGGGTGTTCACGTGCCCCCGGTCGTGCAGGCGCACGCCCACGTACAGCGCCTCGTCGTCGTACACGATGCGCGCCTCGGTGGCCTCGCTGGCGGGCTTCCCCTCGTCGGGGTCGTACTGCGTGAACTCGGTCACCGGCGTGGCGGCGGCCCACGCCGCCTCGTCCAGCCTGCCGTCGACGTGGATCGGCTCTCCCACCCGCACCGCCACGGCGACCGGCGCCGCGCGCCCCGCGTGCGGATCGTTCTGCGCCGCGACGATCGCGGGAACGCACGAAAGGAGCAGGGCGGCGAGGGGGCTGGGCTTCATGCGTGGCGATGGGGCCTGTGCCGCGGAGACGGGATCGCGGCGGTGGGGAGGATTCGGCGGATGAGGAGAATGATAAACACGCCGGGATCGCCTCACCAGCCGCGAAACGTCCGTTCGTCCCGCCAGGATGGGTGTCTGTCCCTCGATCGATCACCCTGCCGCGCCCGCCCCGCGCCGATCGACATCGCCCGGGTCCGCTTGACACGGCCCGCCGCGGGGCTGATTCTGCGCGTCACCGAAAACATCCAGCGGGACGCGGACCCTCCATCCGCCCTCACCGGGCACCGGGATCCAGATGAAGCAATCCATCCGCGCGGCGCTCACCGTGATCGCGGCGGCGGGGCTGGCGCAGCACGCGGCGGCGCAGGGGCGCCTCACCAGTCCGCGCGAGCAGTTCGGCCACGAGATCGGCGCCGACTACCAGCTCCCCAACTACCAGCAGCTGGTCGCCTGGTGGCAGAAGCTGGCCACGCAGAGCGACCGCATGAAGCTGGTGGACATCGGCCGCACGGCCGAGGGGCGCACCGAGTACATGGCCATCGTCAGCAGCCCGGCCAACCTGCGCAACCTGGAGCACTACCGCGAGATCGCCGCGCGGCTGGCCCACGCGCGCGGCGTCGATTCGCTCGAGGCGATGCGGCTGGCGCGCGAGGGGAAGGCGGTCGTCTGGATCGACGGCGGGCTGCACGCGTCGGAGGTCCTGGGCGCGCAGCAGCTGATGGAGACGCTCTGGCAGCTGGTGAGCCGCGACGACCCCGAGACGCGCCGCATCCTGGACGACGTGATCGTCCTTTTTGTCCACGCAAATCCCGACGGGATGGACCTGGTCAGCAACTGGTACACGCGCGAGCCCGACCCGCGGAAGCGGTCGCTGAACGGCCTTCCGCGGCTGTACCAGAAGTACATCGGGCATGACAACAACCGGGACTTCTTCGCCTCCACCCAGCCGGAGACGGAGAACATGAACCGGGTGATGTACACGCAGTGGTTCCCCCAGATCGTCTACAACCACCACCAGACGGGGCCCACGGGGACGGTGATGTTCGCGCCGCCCTTCCGCGACCCCTTCAACTACGTCTACGACCCGCTGATCCCGGTGGAGATCGACCTGGTGGGCGCCGCGATGCACTCGCGCTTCGAAGCCGAGGGGAAGCCCGGCGTCACCATGCGGAAGGGCTCGAGCTACAGCACGTGGTGGAACGGCGGCCTGCGCACCACGGCGTATTTCCACAACATGATCGGCCTGCTGACGGAGACGATCGGCAACCCCACGCCGATGGAGATCCCCTTCGTCGCCAACCAGCAGCTCCCGCGCGCCGACATCCCGTTCCCGATCGCGCCGCAGACCTGGCACTTCCGCCAGTCGATCGACTACTCCGTCACCGCCAACTACGCGGTGCTCGACCTGGCCTCACGGTACCGGGAGACGTTTCTCTACCGCATCTGGCGGATGGGTGCGAACTCGATCGCCCGCGGCAGCACCGACACCTGGACCACGTATCCCCGCCGGCTGGACGAGGTGCGCGACAGCATGCGCGCCCGCAACCGCCGCGAGGCCAACGCGGTGATGGTGCCCGGCGGCCAGTTTCAGGGCGCGCCGGGCCCCGAAGAGAGCCGCCGCTACCTCGAGATGCTGCACCGCCCCGAGTGGCGCGACCCGCGGGCGTACATCATCCCGGCCGACCAGCCGGACTTCCCCACCGCCGTCAAGTTCGTCAACGCGCTGCTGGAGAACGGGATCGAGGTGCAGCGCGCCACCGCGCCATTCAAGGTCGGCGGGAAGACGTATCCCGAGGGGTCGCTGGTGGTCCGCACCGACCAGGCGTTCCGCCCGCACGTGCTGGACATGTTCGAGCCGCAGGACCATCCCCACGACGTGCTGTACGAGGGCGGCCCGCCGATCCCGCCGTACGACGTGGCGGGGTGGACGCTGGCGTACCAGATGGCGGTGAAGTTCGACCGCGTCCTCGACGGCTTCGCGGGTGGACAGTTCGAGACGGTGACCGCGTGGAACCTGCGGGCTCCGCCGGCGCGGACCGCCGAGCCGCGCTGGGCCCCGGCGGGCTACACCTTCTCGCCGCGCCAGAACGACGCGTTCGCCGCAGCCAACCGCCTGCTCGCCGCGGGCGCGCAGGTGTCGCGCGTGATCTCGGCCGAGCGGGGGGACGGGCGCGAGGGCCCCCAGGCGGGCGACTTCTTCGTGCGCGCCAGCGACCGGGCCGGGCACCAGGCGATGCAGTTCGCGGCCGACAGCCTGGGCGTCCACTTCGAGGCGGTGCACGACGCTCGCGTGCCGCGTGAGATGCGGCGCCTGCGGCCGCTGCGCATCGGCCTGTGGGACCGCTACGGCGGCTCGATGCCCAGCGGGTGGACGCGCTGGATCCTGGAGCAGTTCGGCTTCCCGTACACCCGCGTGTTCGCGCCCGAGCTGGACGCCGGCAACCTGAACGCGAAATACGACGTCCTCGTCTTCGTGGACGGCGCCATCCCGGCCGGGGACCGCACGCCCGGCGCGGGGGGCGCCGGCTTCGGAGCGATGCCGGACCCGGCCACGGTGCCCGCCGAGTACCGCGCGCAGATCGGCAACGTGACGGTGGCGAAGACGGTCCCGCAGCTCCGCGCCTTCCTGGAGCAGGGGGGGACGATCGTCACCATCGGCAGCTCCACCGTGCTCGCGCGGCACCTGGGCCTCCCCGTGCACGACGCGCTGGTGGAGCGCGCGGCGGACGGCGCGGAGCGGCACCTTCCCCCCGAGAAGTTCTACATCCCCGGCTCCATCCTGCGCGTGGCGGTCGACCCCTCGCGGCCCGCCGCGTGGGGGATGGAAGACCACGCCGACGTGATGTTCGACGAAAGCCCGGTGATGCGGCTGGACGCCGACGCGGCGCAGAAGGGCGTGCGGCGGATCGCCTGGTTCGACACGGCGGCACCGCTGCGCAGCGGGTGGGCGTGGGGGCAGGAGCGGCTGAGCGGCGGCGTCGCCGCGGCCGAGGCGGACATAGGCCGCGGCAAGCTGTTCCTGTTCGGCCCCGAGATCGCCTTCCGCGGCCAGCCGCACGGCACCTTCCGCTTCCTCTTCAACGCCCTCTACTCCGCCGCCGAGCAACGCTGACCGGCGGGCGGGGGATGAGACGAGGGGCACGCGGCGCCGGCCGCGTGCCCCTCGCTCTTTCCCGAACCACGCAGGGCCAAACACCCTGGCGCTCACGGAGTTCACGGAGTACACGGAGGAAACCGCCGTTGTTGTCTGTGTACTCTGTGAACTCTGTGAGAGCCTGTAGTCGACTTTCATCCTCCATGGTCGCGCGCCGCGCGGTGTGGGACTCCGGATGGCGAGGGGGGGCGGTGTCGAGTGAAGCCGATCGCCGGCTTCGGGATCGAACCCGCGGTTCTCCGCTGCTCCGTTGCCCTCCGCTCCTCCGTGTGACCCGCCGTTGGGCTCGCCCGCGCCGGGACGGATGACGGCCGGACGCACGAAGGCCCCCGGCGATCAGGGTCGCCGGGGGCCTTCCACCATCCTGGAGCAGGTTCCGCTCAGCCCAGCCGCTTGGGCTCGCTCGCCGGCGTCTCGGGGAGCGGCGGCGCGGCGGGCGCGCTGGACTGCAGGTAGTTCTGCTGCTGGTTCGCCTGGACCGACTGCTCGTCGAGCCCGTTCAGCGAGCGCTTGAAGTCGCGAATCCCCTTCCCCATCCCGCTGGCCAGCTCGGGAAGCCGCTTGGCGCCGAACAGGAGGAGCAGGACCGCGAAGATCAGGATCATCTCGAAGGGACCAAGACCAAGACCCATCGGAAGCCTCCCTTTGTCTGGAGAGAACCGCGGGTCTGGACCCCGCGAGCATGGTGAACGTCGTCGTGTGCGCCGCAGTCGATAAAGATACTCGATTCCGGCGCGCTTTACAATGGCTCCGCGTTCCAGCGCCGGCAGCCCCAACTTGCGTGCAACCAATATGTTAGGCCCATCTCCGCCCCGCGGTGGGGCAGACCCCGGATCTTCCGGTCACCCCGCCCGACCGCGTGTAGGGGTTTCGACTACCCCGCCGCCGCACGCCGCCATCGCAGCCGTGGTGGAGTACGCATCCAACACTCCAGATGGATGCAACCCCATGCGGCCAAAGACGATCAGGCAGCGGGAGAGCTTGCGGTCCATCCACTCGACGGTTCAGCCAAACCGGGGTACGAATCGAACGATCGGCTGACAACCGGGCCGCGCGGGGCTAGTTTGATGTCTCGACGAGGAACCATCGCCCAAGCACGCACCACCGGACCATGATGCCGCAGTCCCGCCGCCGTTTCCTGCGCAACCTGGGCCTTTCCGCCGCCGCGCTGATGCTGCCCGACCGCCTGGACGCCGCCGCCCCGCTCGCCGCCGGGCCCACCACCGCCGACCGCGAGCGCCTGGCCGCCTGGCTGCGCACCCTTCGCCGCGAGGGGCTGCCGCCACGCGGCGGGCTGGGCCGGGCGATCGGGCGCGTGGGCCAGCTGGCGCTGGACACGCCGTACCGCGCCCACACGCTGGAGGAGTACCTGGTGGCCGGCGGCGCCCCGCGGGCCGAGCCCGCCACCTGCTACCTCACCGTGTTCGACTGCGTGACGCTGGTCGAATCGGCGCAGGGTGTCGCGCGCACGGCCGCGAAGCCGAACGGCGGATGGAACGACTTCGTCCACGAGATCGAGCGGATGCGCTACCGTGGCGGGGTGCGCGAGGGGTACACCAGCCGGCTGCACTACTTCAGCGAGTGGATCACCGACAACGCGCGCCGCGGCCTGGTGCGCGACCTGGGCCCCGAGCTGGGCGCCGTCGACGACGCGCGCCCGCTGCGCTTCATGTCCACCCATCGCGGCGCCTACCCCGCGCTCAGCGACGACGCGACCCACGACGCCATCGTGCAGATGGAGAAGCGGCTCGACGCGCACCCGCGCCACCTGGTCCCCACCGAGCGCATCCCCGGCGTGATGGACCGCATCCACACCGGCGACGTGCTCGCCTTCGCCACCTCGGTCGAAGGGCTCGACGCCTCGCACACCGGCCTGGCGTACCGCGACCGCGCGGGCGTGCTGCGCGTGCTGCACGCCCCCCTCTCCGGCGGCGCCGTCACCATCAGCCGTGGCGACCTGCACGCCTACGTCGCGGGAATCCGGCGCTCGACGGGGGTAATGGTGGCCAGACCGCTGCAAGCTCGCCCAGAACAGTGATGAGCGTGGGCACTCAGGCAGCGTCAAACGTCCTGAGCTGCTTTGCAATATGGGCGTGGATCGGTGCCAGACCGTCTTCATTCTCCTCCAAGAGCCACTCCAAGCTGTGCAGGAGTGTGGTTGCATTGTCATAATCCCCCACCTCCATGAGCAATCGAAATAAGAACCATGCTGTCTGCGATGTTTCTGGGTGGTGTAAGCCGAGCACTTCGGTCCGCACTGCCAACACTTTCTTGAAAAGCTCAATAGCTGGTTGTATCTGACCCTCGTCATGCAAGGTTTCGGCTATTTTCTGCATCGTGCTGAGCGTTGCCGGATGCTCTGGCCCCGACGTTCGTAGCCTTACATCCAGTACTCGCTCATGTAGACTCCGGGCACCTGCTAAATCTCCCTCTCGTGCGCGAAGTGTCGCCAAGGTCTCGAACGCAGCAAGAGTATCCCGATGCTCATCGCCCATTACCTCGACATATTTCGCTGCAGCTCGCTCCGCCGATGCGTGTCCTTCAGCCAGATCACCCGCTTCAATTTGCGATATTGCAAGATTGTGCATGGCGGCAAGTGTGTCGGGGTGCTCATGCCCGAGGACTCGCATTCTGGAAGCAAGCAACTGTTTGTTCAACTCGTAAGCTCGCGTCGTGTCTCCTGCATATTCGAGAGTGAGCGCAAGATTCTGAATAATGATCAAGGTGTACTCGTGCTCCTCGCCCAATGCTTGTGAACTAACTGCCAACGCTTGCTCCAGTAGTTCCTGCGCTTTGACGACATTGCCCCGCTCGCGGTGTGTGATAGCGAGGTTGCTCATCGTTGCGAGTGTGTCTGGGTCTTCTTCCCCGAGTATTCGTTTCCTCTCTGTCAATACGAACTCGTGCAGTTCTTGAGCTCGAGTTAAATCTCCCTGGTCGCGGAATATGTTCGCAAGATTGCTTTTGAATTTCAGTGTCAGGGGATCTCCGGCCCCAAGCGATGTTTCTGACCACGCCGCCAATTTCTCCATAAACGGATGTGCGGCCGAAGCCATGCCCCACCATTCGGCAAGTTCAACACCTGACCAATCGGCGAATTTCAGAGCCAGCATCAGCCACTGGAATCCAGACTCCGCCAGGAAGTGGTCGAACGCTGCGTGGATCACGGGGATGCAGAGGCGCACATATCTTATACCATCATCGCCAGTCCCCCTGAGGCCTGTGATGCACCGCACGATCGCATCTGCAACTCGCTCGGCTTCGGCCTGCGGTGTTTCAGCCCAGCTGCAAAGGTAATCACCCAGTACACGGTGTATGGTGCCGAAGTATTCGCGATTCCCTCCTGT
>DASSME010000511.1:0-25782 GCA_035689035.1 Longimicrobium sp.
CTGTTTTTCTGCGGACCCTGCGGACCCTGCGTGAGGAAGCAGTTCAGACGGGTCTGGATTCGGGCGGGTCGTGCCATCGTCGACCGGGTGGGCTGGTCCAACCGGGCCGCGTTGTTGCCGCTGGGGGCGCGGGACCGCAGTTTGCCTGCGCGTGGGCGAACCCTGTCGAAAGTGCCGTGATGGATCGTGACTTCCACAACGTCTACTCGCACGGGTACGTGCGCGCGGCGGTCTGCATCCCGTCGGTGCGCGTGGCGGACCCGGGCTACAACGCCGAACGCACGCTGGGGCTGGCCCGCCGCGCGCACGAGATGCACGCCGCCGTGGCCCTCTTCCCCGAGCTGGGAGTCAGCGCCTACAGCGACGACGACCTCTTCCACCAGAGCGCCCTCCTCGACGCCACGGTGCAGGCGGTCGCGCGGATCGTCGCCGAGTCGGTCTCGCTGACGCCCGTGCTGCTGGTCGGCGCGCCGCTGCTGTTCGAGGGGAAGCTGTTCAACTGCGCCGTGGTGATCCACCGCGGCCGCATCCTGGGGATCGTCCCCAAGTCGTATCTCCCGAACTACCGCGAGTTCTACGAGAAGCGGCAGTTCACCTCGGGGCGGATGGCGGTGAGCCGCGAGGTCCGCTTCCTGGGCCAGGAGGTTCCGTTCGGCAACGACCTGGTCTTCGACGCCGTGAACGTGGAGGGCTTCCGGCTGGCGGTGGAGATCTGCGAGGACGTGTGGGTGCCGATCCCGCCCAGCACCTGGCTGGCGATGGCGGGCGCCACCGTGGTGGCCAACCTCAGCGCCAGCAACATCACCCTGGGGAAGGCCGAGTACCGCCGCGCCCTCTGCGCCGCGCACAGCGGGCGGATGATCTGCGCCTACCTGTACAGCGCCGCGGGGCCCGGCGAGTCGACCACCGACCTGGCGTGGGACGGGCACGCCATGATCCACGAGAACGGCGAGCTGGTGTGCGAGAGCCAGCGCTTCGCCGACGACGAGCAGGTGATCGCCGGCGACGTGGACCTGGAGCGGCTGGCGCAGGACCGGATGCGGATGACCAGCTACAACGACAGCACCGGCGCCTACCGCGAGCGGATCCGCGAGGTGCGCACGGTGCCGTTCGAGTTCGCCGTCCCCACCGGCGCCATCCCGCTGATGCGCTCGGTGCCGCGCTTCCCCTACGTCCCCGACGACCCGGCGCTGCTGGACCAGCGCTGCTACGAGGCGTACAACATCCAGGTGCACGGGCTGATGAAGCGCCTGAGCGCCACGGGGATCCGGAAGATCGTGATCGGCGTCAGCGGCGGGCTGGACTCGACGCACGCGCTGATCGTGGCCGCGCGGACGATGGACCGGCTGGGGCTGCCGCGCACCAACATCCTCGCCTACACCATGCCCGGCTTCGCCACCAGCAGCGGGACGAAGGGGAACGCCTGGACGCTGATGCGGGCGCTGGGGGTGACGGCGCAGGAGATCGACATCCGCCCCAGCGCCACGCAGATGCTGAAGGACCTGGGCCACCCCTTCGCCCAGGGCCAGCCGGTGTACGACGTGACCTTCGAGAACGTGCAGGCGGGCGAGCGCACCAGCCACCTCTTCCGGCTGGCCAACCAGCTGGACGCGATGGTGCTGGGCACCGGCGACCTGAGCGAGATCGCGCTGGGGTGGAGCACCTACGGCGTGGGCGACCAGATGTCGCACTACAACGTGAACGCCAGCGTGCCCAAGACGCTGATCCAGTACCTGATCCGCTGGGTGATCGGCAGCAAGCAGTTCGACGACGAGACCGGGCGCGTCCTCCAGGCGATCGTGGACACCGAGATCAGCCCCGAGCTGGTGCCGCACGAGGCCGGCGCCGAAGACACCTCGGCCCCGGCGCAGAAGACCGAGGACAAGATCGGGCCCTACGAGCTGCAGGACTTCAACACCTACTACGTGACGCGCTTCGGCTTCCGGCCCAGCAAGGTGGCGTTCCTGGCGCTGCACGCGTGGGGCGACGCGGGCCGCGGCGCCTGGCCCGCGCTGGTGCCGCAGCCCAAGCGCCGCGCCTACGACCTGGCGACGATCCGCCACTGGCTGGAGGTGTTCGCCTGGCGCTTCTTCAAGATCAGCCAGTTCAAGCGCTCGGCCTCGCCCAACGGCCCCAAGGTGGGCTCCGGCGGCTCGCTCTCCCCCCGCGGCGACTGGCGCGCCCCCAGCGACAGCGAGGCCACCGTCTGGCTCGAGGAGCTGCGCCGGAACGTGCCGGAGAGCTGAACTGCGGTGCTGAGTGCTGGGTGCGAAGAGGCCCGCTCGGGTGGAGCGGGCCTCTTCGTGTTCGGTCACGCCGCGCGCGCTTCCGCCGATCAAGCCATCGCGCTCTCGGCCGGGCGGATCTCGGGGACGGGGACGGTGGAGGCGGCGGCGGCGCGTGCGATGCGGCGGCGCTCGGGGCCGCGCTCGAAGAGGAGGTAGAGCGCGGGGGTCACCGTCAGCACCAGCACCGTGCTGCTCGCCAGACCGCCCAGGAGCGAAAAGCCCAGCGCGTTCCAGATGTTGGCGTCGGCCGCCTTGCTGAACAGCACCAGCGGGAGGAGGCCGATGATGGTGACCGAGCTGGTCATCAGGATCGGCCGCACGCGCTCGAGCGTGCCCTGCACGATGGCGTCGCGCAGGGGCAGGGCGTCGTGGCGCCGCAGCTGGTTCACCCGGTCGATCAGCAGCACCGCGTTGTTCACCACCACCCCGCCCATCATGATCACGCCGATGAACGCCTCGCGGGTGAAGCTGGCGTTGGTGAAGAAGTAGACCAGGAACACGCCGATCAGCGCCATCGGCACCGTCATCAGCACGCACAGCGGCTGCCGCACGCTCTCGAAGAGGCCGGCGCACACCATGAACACCAGCAGCAGCGAAAAGGCGAGCACGCCGTAGATCTGCCCCTGCTCCTCGTCGCTCCAGCGCCACTCCTCCTTCCCCACCACCTGGTAGCCCGCCGGCACCTGCGTGTTGCCCACCACGGCCGCCTGCACCTTGTCGCCCAGCTTGGCCGGCCCGCGGAACTCGTACGCCACGGTGCGCTGGTACTGCTGGTCTTCGCGCAGGATGCGCGACAGCACGTCGCGCTGGCCCACGGCGGCCACGTCGGAGAGCCGCACCGGCTCGCCGCCGGGCGCGGGGATGGTGAGCGACTCGAGCTGCCCCAGGTCCAGCGTGCCGCTGCCGGCCAGGCGCACGGACAGGAGCATCTCCTCGTCGGCCACGCGCAGGTACGAGCGCCGCGAGTCGCGCCCCACGGCGGCGGCCACGCGGCGCACCACGTCCTGCGCGGTGAGCGCGTGCATGGCCAGGCGGGCGCGGTCCAGCCGGACGACCACCTCGGTGGCCTTGTCGTGCTCGAACCACTGGCCGCTGGCGTTGGTGTCCACGTCCTGGATGCGCGCATAGCGCTTGAGCCGCTCGCCCAGGTCGTCGGCGATGGCGCGCACCGTCACGTAGTTGTAGCCCAGCACGCGGATGGTGTAGTTGGGCGGAGAGGCGCCCCCGCCGTAGAAGGAGGGGCCGTAGCCGTACACGCGCACCTCGCTCCCGCCGAACAGGTGGCTGTACGCCTCCATCTGCTCCTTGATCGCCAGCGGGATCGCCGTCGATTGGAGCGAGTCGGGGAAGTCGACGCGGATCTCGCCGGCCTGCGGGTACACGCGCGTGGTGAAGCGGCTCACCTCGGGCATGGCGGCCAGCTTCTGCTCGAACTGGCGCACCAGCGCGTCGGTGTTCGCCAGCTCCTCGCCGCGCGGCTGGTCGAACGAGATGCGGATGTAACTGTCCTCGCTCCACCACGGCCGCCACAGGGTGCCGCGGGTGACGTACTTGTGGAAGAGGTAGCCGGAGCCGGCCAGCATCAGCACCGGCACCAGCACGGCGACCCACGGGCGGCGCAGCGTGAACCCGAGCATCGTCGCGTACGCCCGCACGTACCACGGCCGCCCGGGCCCGCGCCGGTGGATGCTGAGCGCGCGCCGCCCCAGCAGCCGCGCCGCCAGCGCCGGCGTGAAGGAGAACGCCGCCACCAGCGAGGCCAGGTTGGTGAGCCCGACGACGATGGCCAGCGGGACGTAGAAGAGCCGCACCTCGCCCTGGAGATAGATGAAAGGGACGAACACGATCACGTTGGTGGCCGTGGCGGCGAGGACGGCGAGCACCACCTCCCGGGCCCCGCGCTCCGCCGCGTCGGCCGGGTCCTCGCCCGGCCGGGCGCGGCGGTAGATGTTCTCGAGGACGACGACGGCGTTGTCGATCACCACGCCGAAGCCCATCGCCAGCCCCATCAGCGTGAGCACGTTCAGCGTGAGCCCGCCGAAGTACACCAGGTTGAGGGTGATCAGCACCGCGAAGGCGATGCTGCTGAACACGATCGCCGCCGAGCGGAACGAGCGCAGGAAGGCGAAGAGGACGATGAAGACCACCAGCGCCGACGAGAGCGCGCGCCAGCGCAGGTCGGTGAGCTGCGTGGCCACGGCCTCGCTCTCGTCGTCGTCCAGGATCAGCCGCGCGCCGGCGGGGAGCGTGCCGCGCGTCTCGCGCAGCCGCGCCTTCACCCGGCCGGCGACCTCGACCACGTTGGTCCCCGCCTCCTTGAAGAGCTGGAACGAGACGGCGGGCGCCCCGTCGATCCGGTAGTAGCCCTGCGGATCGTCCCAGGTGTCGCGCACGGCGGCCACGTCCTGCAGGCGCACCAGCCGGCCGCGGTCGGTGAGCAGCGGCATGCGCCGGACCTCGGCGACCGAGCGGGGGCGCTCGCGGATCGCCACGGTGTACAGCATCCCCCCCTGCCGCACGGCGCCGGCCTCGCGCACGAACTCGAGCTGCTGCACGCGGGTGCGCACCAGCTCGGGGTCCAGCCCCAGCGCCAGGATGCGGGTCTCGTCCAGCTCCACCTCGAGCACGCGGTCGCGGCCGCCCCAGGCGCGCACGTCGGCCACGCCGGCTACCTGGCGCAGGTCGGGCGCCAGCTCGTCGTCCACGTGGCGGCGCAGCGCCTCCACCGTGTAGGGGCCGGTGATGGTGTAGAGGAGGAAGGGCTTGCGCTGCTTCTCGAACTCGGCGGGGACGTAGGGCTGCACCTGCGGGTGCTGGGCGCCCTGCGGGAGCTGGTCTTCGAGCGCGGCCAGCCGCTCGGAAAGGTCGAGCCGCGCGAAGTTCATGTCGGTGCCGCGGGTGAACTGCACGTCCACCGTGGCGGCGCCCGCGCCGTTCCGCTCCTCGGAGACCGACTCCACCTTCTCCACCCCGCGCACCTGCTGCACCGCCGCCTCGAGAGGCGAGGTGAGGAACGCCTCCGTGGTCTCGGGGCTTGCGCCGCGCCAGCCGGCGGTGACGCGCAGCCGGGGCAGCTCGGTATCCGGGAGGAGCTCCACCGGCATCTTCACCCAGCTGGCCACGCCGAGCAGCGCCAGCGCCAGGTACCCCATGGCCACGGCGACGGGGCGGCGGATGGAGAAGCGGATCATCGCCCCGCCCCCCGGTGCGCGGCCGGCGGGAAGGCGCGGCGAGCGGGGCCGCGCCGGGGGCACGGCCCCGCGGATCGGGGGCGGCGGCCGGCGCGCGGGGGCCGGCGGAAGGGTTCGGTCAGGGTTCCGGCGGGTTCGGGTTCACACGGTCAGCGTCCGCTGGCGCCGGCGCACGGCGGCGGCGGCCGTGCGGTCGAAGTAGCGCGCCACCACCACGCCGCTGCAGTGGCGGGCCACGGAACGGCCGGGGCTGCGGTACTCCCAGCGGCTCTGCACCGCCACGGCGGCGAACGGGCCGGGGGCCGACCACGCCGCGGACGCGGTGGCGAGCGACGCCACGCGCACCACCGAGCCGTCGGCGCCCAGCACCAGCGGGCCCTGTTCGGAGCCGCACTTGTACACCACGCAGCCGTTGCCGCCGTTCACGCAGCTGCTTCCCGAGCCGTTGGAGTTGCAGCCGCACGCGCTGTCGCGGCAGGTGCACCCCCAGGTGCACTGCGCCTGCGCCGCCGTCGGAAGCGCCGCCGGTGCCGCGAGGAGCGCGGCGGCGGCGGCAAGGATCAGGGGGATTCGTCTCATCTCGGCCTCGTTCGGTGAGAGGGTCGAGCCGTCCCCCGCGCGCCGTCCGCCCCTACCGCGCGATCCGCTGCTCGTACACCACCACCTCGGGGTATTCGAGGTTGCGCACGCCTACCATCCGCGTGCCCACGTGCCCGCGCAGGTTCACCGGCGGATCGGTGGTGGTGCGGCGCAGCAGCCGGCAGTCGGCGGTCACCAGGTCCAGCGTCGTCCGGTCGTTGCCGGGGTCCAGCACCTGGTTCAGCACCAGTTGGTCGCCCAGCGCCACCACGTTGCTGGAGTGGACGAAGCGCGGCCATTCGAGCATGGCCGCGTCTCCGTTCGCCCGGATCACCGAGCGCGGGTCGGCGGTCCAGCCGCGCTCTCCGGCACAGCGGCCGCGCGTCCGCCCCTCCAGGTCGAAGAACCACACCTCGTACGGGCTCTTCACCGAGTAGACGATGGTGCGGCCGCTCACGTCCACGTTGCCGCCCAGCAGGCTGGCCTCGAAGCCGGCCAGGTTCTCCTGCGCGGGGCGCGGGCCGAAGGTGCGCTGGCGCTGGCCCAGGCGGGTGAGCAGGTGCAGCGTGCCGGGCTCGTTGCGGCCGTACGCGGCCACCAGCAGCCGCCCGTCGGGAAGGAAGCGCACCGTGTTGACCAGCCACTGCGGCGGCACCGGGAAGCTGCGGGCGAAGCGCAGGGTGGGCGCGAACACGCTGATGCGCGCCAGCGCGTTGTCGTACACCCAGATGCTGTCGTGCGCGTCGGCCACCACCAGCCACGGCGCCTGCATCTCGCCGGGCCCGCTCCCCTGCCGCCCCAGGTACCCCACGAAGCGCCCGTCACGGCCGAACACCACCACCCGGTGGTTCTGGTCGTCGGCCACCAGCAGACGGCCGCCGTGGTCCAGCGCCGCGTCCATCACCCGGCCGAAGGCGTCGCGCCCGTCCAGGCTCCCCACCCGGAACACCTCGGTGAGCCGCAGCCGGGGCGCCGCGCCGCGCTCCACCAGGATCGGGCGCGCGGCGGGCGCCGGTTCGCGCGCGGACAACCGCATGAGCGGCGCCTGCCCGCGCGCGGTGGGCGGCGCGAGCGATAGCGCCAGGAGCAGGAAGGCGGATCGGAACGGTCGCATGGCTGGACCTCCGGGATGAAGGATCGCGGCGCGGGGGCGGGGAGCACCCAAGGCGACAATTTGACGTGCGCTCATCCGAACCGTCCCGCACCTTTCCCGTCGCGTACCTGGCACCAATCCGCCAACTCGCTCCGAATTCGTCCACTTCGCCCAAACTTCAATCCGCTGCTACCGCTCCCTGTGGCACGGGCCGATCGACGGGCGCGGGGACGGGCGCCGGCGCGTCGTCGGCCTCGGCCGCGGCGGGGGCGGGTGCCGGCGCGCGCAGGCGGGCGGCGATCCGCTCCTGCAGCTCCTCCAGCAGGTCGTAGCTCACGGGGATCACCACCAGCGTCAGCGCGGTGGCGCTCAGCAGGCCGCCGAACACGGCGATGGCCAGCGGCGCCTGCAGCTCGCCGCCGGGGCCGATCCCCAGCGCCATCGGCAGCAGCCCCAGCATGGCGGTGACGGTGTTCATCACGATCGGGCGCAGGCGGGCGTGGCCGGCGGCGCGGATCGCCTGGTGGCGGCTCATCCCCTGGCGGCGCATCTGGTTGATGAAGTCGACCTTGACCACGGCGTCGTTGTCCACGATCCCCACCAGGATCACCATCCCGATCAGGCTCATGGTGTTGATCCCCGCCCCGGCGATCCACAGCGCCCCCGCGGCCCCGACCGCGGCCAGCGGCACGGCCAGGAGGATGATGAAGGGGTGCAGCAGGCTTTCGAACTCGGCGGCAAGGAGCATGTAGCAGAGCGCCAGCGCCAGCACGAACGCCAGCGCCAGGTCGCGGAACCCCTGCCGCATCTCCTCGTTCTCGCCGCCGATCTCCACCCGCAGCCCGTGCGGCGCCGGTGTCGACGCCAGCGCCGCGCGCACGTCGTCCACGGCACGTCCCACACTCCGCCCCGCGACGTCGGCCATCACCGTCACCACCCGCCCCTGGTCGATGCGGCGGATCTCGGCGGGGCCGCTGGCGGTGCGCACCCGCACCAGCTCGCGCAGCGGCACCCCGTCCACCGTCAGCGTCTCCAGCGTCAGCGCCGAGCGGCGGGCGTCTTCGGGGAGGCGGACGATGACGGGGACCTTGCGGTCGAAGTCCACCAGCTGCGTGGCCTCGGCCCCCTTCATGTAGCCCTCCACACTCTCGGCGATCCGCTGCGGGTCCACCCCGTACGCCGCCGCGCGCTCGCGGTCGATCTCCACGCGCACCTCGGGCTGCCCCAGCTCGGTGCCCACGCGCACGTTGGTGACCGACGGCACCCCCGCCAGCCGCCGGCGCACGGTGGCCGCGTACGCCAGCGCCGCGTCCAGGTCCTCGCCGCGGACGCGCACGGACAGGTCGCTCTCGCCCGCGCCCAGCAGCCGCCCCAGCGCCGTGGCCTGCCCCGCCTCTAGCGTCACCGCGCCCGCGGGGAAGGCGGCCAGCCGGGGGCGGAGGCGCGCGAGCGCGGCGGCGGTCGGCTCGCCCTCCTTCAGCCGCACCTCGAGGGTGGCGGTGTTCAGCCCGCTCTCGCGGTCGTCCATCCCCGCGACGGCCGCCTGCCGGCCGACGCGCGTGAAGACGGCGCCGACCGCGGGGTCCGCGCGGACGGCGCGCTCCAGCCGGGCGGCCTCGTCGGCGGTGGTCTCCAGCGGCGTGCCCCGCGGCAGCTCGATGCGCGCGCGGAACTCGCCCTGGTCCACGTTGGGGAGCACGCTCCTGGGCAGCTCCACGCAGATGAACACGCCCAGCGCCAGCAGCGCGAGGGCGACCGCCATGGTCCGCCCGCGGTGCCGCATCCCCGTCTCCAGCAGCCGCTCGTACCACGCGGTGAAGCGCCCGAAGGCGCGGTCGAAGGCGTCCAGCGGCCGCCGCAGCGCGCGGACGAGGGCGCTCGGGCGGGCGCCGTCGGCGTCGTCCCCGTCCCCCCAGCGCGCGGCCATGGCGGGGAGAAGGGTGATGGCGACGAAGATCGAGGCGAGGAGCGAGAAGGCGACCGAGAGCGCCAGGGCGCCCAGGAGCTGCCCCGCCACCCCCTCGATGTAGACGATGGGGCCGAAGACGGCGATCGTCGTCAGCGTGGACGCGATGATGGCGCGCTGCACCTCCTCGGCGCCCAGCGCGGCGGCCGCGGCGGCGCGCGCGCCCAGCTCGCGGTGCCGGAAGATGTTCTCCAGCACCACGATGCTGTTGTCCATCAGCATCCCCACGCCCAGCGCCAGCCCGCCCAGGCTCATGATGTTGAGCGTGACGTTGGTCGCCTCGAGCAGCGCGAAGGTGGCGATCAGCGAGATCGGGATCACCAGCGCCACGGCGACCGGGTAGCGGAGCTCGCGCAGGAAGAGAAAGAGGACCAGGAAGGCCAGGATGCCCCCCAGGATCACCTCCTGCACCACGTTCGCCAAGGCGTCGGAGATGAAGCCGGCCTGGCTGGTGGCCACCTCCAGCGTCACCTCGGGGTACTCGCGCCGCAGCTGCGCCAGCGTCCGGTCCACCTCCTTCGCCACGCGCACGGTGTTGGCGCCGGCGTTCTTGAACACCAGCAGGCCCACTGCCTCGGCCCCGTTGTAGCGCGCGATCGACTCGCGCTCGCGGAAGCCGTCCTCCACCCGCGCCACGTCGCGGATCAGCACCTCGCCGGGAAGCGGCTGGCGCCCGCCGGCCGTGTCGCCGCCCACGCCGCCGGCGGTGGACGCGCGGCGCACCGGCACCCCCCCGATCTCGGCCGCGGACTGCAGCTCGCCCAGCGTGCGCAGCGAATAGCGGTAGCGCCCGCGGCGGATGCTTCCGGCGGGGGCGCTGGCGTTGGCGCCGGCCAGCGCCTTCGACACGTCGTCCAGCGTCAGGCCGTGGCTCTCCAGCAGGCGGGGGTCGACCTCCACGTGGATCTCGCGCTCCACCCCGCCCGTCACCGCCGCCTGGGCCACGCCGTCGATCTGCTCCAGGCGGCGCTTGAACACCGCCTCGGCCAGCTCCTTCAGCTGCGGCAGGTCGCGCTGGCCGGCCACGCTCACCGCCAGGATCGGCTCGCTGCGCGGATCGGTGCGCAGCACCACGGGCCGCGACGCCAGCTCGGGAAGGGCGTCGCGGATGTTGTCCAGCTTCTCGCGCGTGTTCAGCGCGGCGAAGTCCATGTCGGTGCCCCACGCGAAGCGCGCGGTCACCAGGCTCACCCCCTCGCGGGTGACGCTCTCCACCTTCTGCACGCCGGGGACGGTGCTCACCGCCTGCTCCACCGGCTCGGTGATGAACCGCTCCACCTCGGCCGGCGCCGCGCTCACGTCGGTGGTATAGACGACCAGGCGGGGGTAGGCGACGTCGGGAAGGAGGTCGATCGGCAGGCGCACGAACGACAGCACCCCCAGGAACACCACTCCCAGGAAGAACATCGCGACCGCCACGGGCCGCTGGATGGAGATGCGCGGAAGGGACAACGTCCTGGCTCGCCTGGGCTGGACGGTTCGCTCGACGTGGACGGACGGCGGAAAGTGCTGGAACTACGGGTTCGCGCCGCGGCCGCGTGCATCTGCCCGCCGCGGCGAACGCCGGTGCGGCCGCGGCCGGCCCCCCTCCCCCGGCCCCTCCCCCCGCTGCGCGGGAGGAGGGGAGCACTGCATTTCTACGAGGAAGAAGTCGGGTTTCCCTTCCAGTGGACCTCCCCCTCCCCCGCGCAGCGGGGGAGGGGGCCGGGGGGAGGGGGCTGCCCGCGGCCGCGCGAGTGCCGGGGATCCACGCACCAACCCCGGCGCCGCCCTTCGTTCTACGGCGCCGTCCCGGACGCGGTCCCCGGCGCGGCGTCCGGTCCGCCGCCGTCCCTCACCTCGTCCGTCAGCCGCACGCGGGCGTCGTGGATCAGGGTGTAGTGGCCCTCGGTCAGCACCACCTCGCCGGGCTTCACGCTGTCGGTGTCGGTGTCGGGGACGATCTCCACCAGCGAGTCGTTCTGGCGGCCGGTGGTCACGTAGCGCCACTTGGCCAACCCCTGGCTCCCCTGCCCGTCGTAGACGAAGAGCATGGTGCGCCGGTCGCGCTCCAGCACCGCGGCGCGCGGCACCAGCACGCGGTCGGCGAAGCGCTGCGCCTCGAGCGACACCCGCGCATACATCCCGGGAAGGATGCGGCCCTCCGGATTCGGGACCACCACCGTGACCCGGGCGGTGCGCGTGCCGCCGTCCACCACCGGGTTGATGGTCTGCACGGTGCCGGTGAACGGCTGCGGGAAGGCGGCGAAGCTCACCCGCGCCTTGCGGCCCGCCTGCAGCAGCCCCACCTCGCTCTCCAGCACCTGCACCTCCACGCGGATCGGGTCGAGCGAGACGATGGTCATCAGCTCGTCGCCGGCGCGCACCCACTGGCCGGGCACCACCTTCAGGCTGGCCACCCGCCCGCCGAAGGGCGCGCTGAGCCGCGTGCGCGACAGGTCGAGCTGCGCCTTGCGCAGCCGCACCTCGGCCGCGTCCACCCCGGTCTTGCTGCGCGCGAAGGCGGCGCGGTCGGCGCGCACCCGGGGATCGCGGATCTCGTCGTCCAGCAGCGTGGCCTCGCGGTAGGCGGCCTGCGCCTGGCGGAGCGCGGCCTCGGCCTCTTCCACCGCCAGCCCGTACTCGGCCGCGTCGAGCCCCGCCAGCAGCCGCCCGGCGCCCACGGGGTCGTTCTCGCGCACCGGCAGCGTGGCGATGCGCCCGGCCACCTGCGCCACGATCACCGTCTTCTTCCACCCCTCGGCCTGCCCCGCCGCCGTCACCGACACCACCAGGGTGTCGCGCACCGCGGCCACCCCGTGCACCGGGATCGCCACGTCGGTGCTGAACGACCCCGACGCCGAGGTGCGCGGGCGCGGCCCGGCGGTCTCGCCGTCGCCGCCGTCGGTGCCGTGCGAGGTGGCGCGGATGCGGCCGTACACCCCGGCCGAGACGGCCAGGATCAGCGCCAGGGCGCCGGAGACGATCAGGATGCGGCGGAGGGACATGGTCATTCGGGCGGCCGGGGGTAACGCGCGACGGGCGCCATTTGTTGCGGTATGCGGATCAACAACTTAACTACGCACGGGCGGATGGTACAATGGTCGTGAAAGGTGGGGCGCGGCGGGGCGCTCGATTTCACCGGCGCCCTGTCCGATGCCGCCTGCGCCCCGGCCGTTGCCCGGCGCCGACACGGCCCACGCCGTGGCCGTGAGCCCAGCCGCTCCTTCCAGCGCCCGGAGAGGCTGTTTCGCCGTCGCGGTCCGCCGGGTCGCACCGCATGCGCCGGCTCCCTGCCGATACCGGTCTCCGCCCGCCCACGCGGATGCACTTCGTGCAGGTGACGACGCGGCTTCAGGCACCCCGTCCGATCCACCTCGCTCCAGGATTGGCTCCATCGCACCCCCGCGCGGTCACGAGCCGTCCGCGTTCGCCGCGGCGTGCACCGCGTCCGCGGCGCGGATGCCGGAGGCCAGCGCGCCCTGCATCCACCCCGGCCAGGCGGAGGTGTGGTCGCCGGCGAAGTGGATGCGCCCCTCCGGCGTGGCCAGGTGCGGGAGAAACGCCCGCATCTCGCCGGGCGCGAACCAGGCGTAGTCACCCAGCGCCCAGGGGTCCGCGTCCCAGCAGACCGACGCGCCGTGCTCGAACGCCCCGCGCGCGCCCGGGTGAACGCGCGTCGCCTCCTCCAGCGCGAAGCGGACGCGCTCGGCGGGGTCCATCGCCGCCACGCGCCGCGCGTTGGGCCCGGTGATGAACGCCTCCAGGATCGCCCGCTCGCCGGGCTGCCCCGCGGTCGCCTCGACCAGGTGCATCACGGGAAGGTCGGTGGGCACCGCCGCGCCGGCCGCGTCCCAGCAGCGCCGGCGAAGCTGCAGGTACACCCGGGTGACGCTGGTCGTCCGCAGCCCCCGCACCACCCGCCCCTTCCCCGGCGAGAGCCGCGGCGACACCGGGATCGACCGCAGCACGGGGAAAGGGAGCGCGCACACCAGGAAGTCGCCCGCCGCCGTCTCGCGCACGCCGCCCCGGTCGAACGCCACCCGCACGCCCCACGCCCCGTGCTCGATGGTGCGGACGGACGCGCCGTAGCGGATTCGCGGCTCCAGCCGGGCGGCGAATGCGCGGGGGAGGCGGTCGGTGCCCCCGTCCACGCGGAAGACCGCGCCGTGCCCCAGCAGCGCCCGGTCGCGCAGCAGGAAGAGCGCGGAGCAGGCGTCCACCCCGTCGCCCCACTCGTCCGGGTAGCCCAGCCGCATCAGCCGCACCGCCGCGGTCGAGGCGCCCTGCCGCCGCAGCAGCTCGGCCAGGCTCACCCCGTCCAGCGCCAGCGCCGCCTCGCCCGGCCAGGCGGGGTGCCGTGGATCGCCGATCCGCTCCAGCACCGGGTCCAGGTAGCGGGCCAGCAGCGCGCCCGGCGACCGCCCCGCCTCGTCGGCCCGCAGCTCCACCGGCCACGCCGCGGGCTCGCCCGGGCGGACGGTGACGCTCCGCCCCGCCACGAAGAAGCGCTGCCCCCCGCCCCGCCGCACCACCGCCGGCACCAGCGGCACCCCCAGCTCGCGCGCGTAGCCCACCGTGTAGTCGTGGTGCTCGGGGACGTAGACCGCGCCCGCCTCGGCGTACAGCCCGTCGCTCCACCCGTCGCGGAGCGTGTGCACCCGGCCGCCGGGGCGGTCGCGCGCCTCGAGCACGGTGACCTGGTGCCCGCGCCGCACCAGCTCCAGCGCCGCCGCCAGCCCCGCCAGCCCCGCGCCGGCGACCACCACCCGCGCCGGCCCCGGCGCCCGCCCGCCCGTCTCGCGCGAGCGCCCGCAGCCGGCCGTCGCCAGCACGGCGGCCCCCGCGGCCCCGCGCGCGATGAACTCGCGCCGGGTGATCGGCCCTCCCGCCGCGGCGTCCATCGCGCACACCCCGGCCTCAGCCGCCCGCGCGAGCGTCGCGCGCCGCGCCCGGGGACGTGCGCGGAGAAGACGGGCCGCCACGCTTTCCCGCCGCGACGCGCCCGGCGGGGCGCAGGTCGTACGTCACCACCGCCGGAACGTCGTCGTGGTCGAACACCGTCGCCCAGGCGGTGGTCCCCCGCACCACGCGGAGCAGGGCGTTCGCGGGAAGGTCCACCTCCGCCACCCGTGCGCCGCGCTGGTCGAACGCCGTCCAGCGCACCGGCTCGCCCGGGCCGCCGTTGATCCCGGCCCAGATGCGGTCGCGGTCGTCCACCACCAGCTCGCGCAGCAGCGGCCACGTGGTCGCGCGGTACCGGTCCAGCGCCCGCCGGATCGCTGGGGCGGGGACCACCGCGTCGGCCGTGGTGACCGCCACGCTCTCTCGCTCGGCGGCGGTGAGCGGCCTGCGCGGCGGGGCCCACGCCGGGCGGATCGTCTTCAGGTGCCGGCCATCCACGGCGTACACCTCGAACTTCAGCGAGTCGCCCCAAGCGGTGACCAGCCGGTCACGCGCGGTGACGGCCAGCCAGGACTCTCGTCCGAACGGGTTGGGCCCCACGGCCACGGGATCGCGGTAGACCAGGTTCTCCCGTTCGCGCAGCAGCAGCACCGAGTCGCGGAGCAGCGATCCGTCCGCGTTCAGCAGGCGGACCAGGTCGCTTCCGCCGCGCACGCCCTCGGGGATCGGATCGTTGAAGTTGTACGCCGACTCGAACACGGCCAGGAGCGCCCGGCCTCCGCGCACGCGCGCCACGCGCGCCGGCGAACGCAGCTGCTCCCGCCCGACCTGGACGGTGTACGCCGCCCGCCCGGTGCCCGGCTCGAGCACCGTTACCCGCCACGACCCACCGTCGAACACGAACAGGCTGTCACCCGGGATGACCGCCACGGAAGCGATCCCCTGGAACTCTCCGGGCCCGCTGCCGCGCCGGCCCACCGTGCGCAGCAGCGTCCCGTCGGGCGCGAAGACCTTCACCGCCCACTGGTCGCCCACGTACACGTTCCCCCGCCGGTCCACGTCCACCGCGTGGGCCCAGGTGAGGTTGGCCGACGAGTCGGTGCGCGCGCGCTCGACCGCGGTGTAGGCCACCGGCGTTTCGCCGCCGTCCGGGGCGGGGCGGCGGCACGCGGCCGCCGCGGCCGCCGCGCAGAAAACGGCGGCGGCCCGTCGTTGCTGTCGGTTCATCGGGTTAGGACCTTGGCCGGCCACCGGCCGGCGGTGGGCGTGTCTACCGGGCGCCCGCGGCCTCGCTCACCAGCCGCTCGAGCTCGGCCTCGCTCACCGCGCCCGGGCGCAGGGTGCCGTTGATCACCAGCGTGGGCGTCACCTGCACGTCGGCGTCGCGGCCGGCGCGGGCGTCACGGTCCACGTTGGCCAGCGCCCGCGCGGTGCTGAAGCAGCGGGCGAAGGCGGCCGTGTCGCGCACGCCGGCCTCGGCGGCGAAGCGCGGCCACGTCTTCACGCCGATCGAGTCCTGCTGCGCGAAGAGCGCGGTGCTGTACTCGCCGAAACGCCCCTGCGCCGCCGCGCACTCCGAGGCCAGCGCGGCCTGCCGGGCGTAGGGATGGATCGCGTCGAGCGGGAAGTGGCGGTACAGCACGGCCACCTGGTCGGGGTGGCGGCGCCGCACGGCCTCGAGCACCGGGTGCGTCCTGGCGCAGAACGGGCACTGGAAGTCCGAGAACTCCACGATGCGCACGGGCGCGCGGGGGTTCCCCAGCCACTGCCCGGCCGAGGTGAGCGCCTCCCAGTTCTCCACCCGGCGGGTGCGCATCTCGGGGCCGCCGCGCGGCGGGAAGAACTCGCGCCGCACCACCGCCGCGGTGACGACGACGGCGCACACCACCAGCACGCCGGTGGCCAGGTTCGAAAGCAGGTTCCGGTTCATCGACGGCTCATGGCCAGGGTTTGCGCGGGCTTCAGGTCGTACACCACCACCCGCGGCACGTCGTTCTCGTCGGTCTCCACCGCCCACGCCGTCTCTCCGCGCAGCCGGCGCAGCTGCACGTTCGCCGGCAGGTCCACCTCGGCCACGCGCCCGCCGTCCAGGTCGAAGGCGGTCCAGTGGTTGGGACCGCCGCGCGCGCCGGTGATCCCCACCCAGATCCGGTCCCGGTCGTCCACCACCACGTCCTGGATCAGCGGCCAGGTGGTGGCGCCCAGCTCGTCCAGCGCGCGCCGCACCGAAGCGGCGGGGACGAAGCCGTCCCCCGCGATCGCCGTGACCAGGCTGTCGCGCTCGCGCTGCAGAATCGGCCGGCGGGGGGGCGCATAGCTCGCGCGCACGGTCTTCAGGTGCCGCCCATCCACGGTATAGACGTCGAACTTCAGCGAGTCGGTCCACGCCGTGATCATCCGGTCGCGGCTAGCCAGCGCGAGCTTGGTCATCCGTCCGAACGGGCTGATCGCCATCCCCTCGGGCTTGTGCAGGATCAGGTGCTGCGTCTCGGGTACGGCCAGCACCGAGTCCTTCGCCAGCGAGCCGTCGGGGTTCAGCAGGCGCACCACGGCCTTGCGCCGCCCGTGCTCGCGGCCGCCCACGTCGCCGTACGCCGCCTCGAAGATCGCGAGGAGCGACCGGCCGCCACGCACCCGCCAGATGCGGAGCGGCGGAAAGATCTGGTTCCGGTTGAGCTCCAGGGTATAGGCGACGCGCCACGTCCCGGGCTCGAACACGGTCAGGCGGCCGGTCTCGTAGTCGAACGCCACCAGGCTGTCGCCGGGCGTGAGCGCCGCCGTGACCGCCGACAGGAACTCACCGGGCCCGAGCCCCTGCCGGCCCACGTTGCGCACCAGCTTTCCGTCCGGGCCGAACACGTGAACGGTGGTCTTGTCCGCCAGGTAGATGTTTCCGCTGCGGTCCACGTCGATCGCGGCCACCCAGGTGAGCGGCACCGCCGCGTCGCTATGGGCGCGCTCGACCGCACGGTAGTTCACGACCTCTTCGTCCGGCGCCGACGCTCTCCCGTGGCACGCCGCACACGCGAGCAGCAGGAGCACCGCCGGGACCGCTGCGCACCGTATTCGCAGGCACATGATCAACCCCCGATGGTGAGGGGCGGCGCGCGGGAGCGCGCCGCCCGCAGGGCTTACTGAGTCGCGGTGATCTGGATGCAGGTGCCTGGCTTAGTGGCGCACCCCGTATTCCAGTGGCAGCACTGCGCCGAGTTGTACGTCACGCAGCAGTACAGCACCCCGTAGTCGCCGCTGCCGCCGCCGGTCCACGGGTCGATGTACGTGGCCGAAGCGGGGGCGGGGTGCGAGAGGATGGCCGTGCCGCCGCAGATCACCCCAAGCGCGAGCGCGTTGAGTCGATTCATCATGGTTTCCTCCGACCAGTCAGGTGGATGGGTCACGACCACGGGAGGCAGCGGCCCTGGGTGATCTGGCACCCGTGGAGCGAGCAGCAGTACGCGACCCTGGTCCCGTTGATGGTGGCCGAGCAGCACGAGCCGAACTGCTCTTCCAGGGTGGTTCCCGGCGCGAGCGTGGCGCTCGCGGGGGTGGGCCGGGCGATCACCGCGCCTCCCGCCACGACCACCAGCAGGGCCAGCAGGTTGATCCGGTTGCGCATGAAGTTCCTCCGCGTGTCGGGGTGAATGAGAACGCTCCCCCTGCGGGAGCACCCGGGGCGCCTGTCGCCGCCGGTACACCCGTTCAGCCGTTCCCCCGTGGGGCCGGCGCTGATCTGTCCTGGGACTGCCCGTGGCTCAACCGGAGGGACGGCCGGGTGCGGAAAGGGACCGGAGTGCCAGCCCCCGCCCCGCCCCTGCGCCGTATCTTTCCCGTCTGATTATCCCCACGTTCCAAGGGTGCAAACATGGACAGCCTTCGTCAAGCCCAACATTTGTTCCGGCGCCTCGGTTCGGTTTCGCGGGCCAGGAAAGACAGCGGGAGAGTTGTACGAATCTGACGGCGGCGCGGAGAGTTACATGGAAAAATCTGGAGATTTCCGGGGTACGAATGTTTCCTTTTGCCTGCCGAAGGGTGGCGGTTGGTGGGCGCCGGGGTGGGCGAAGGGGGAGGGCGGAAGGGAGAAACGGGAGGTAAACAGAAAAAAACCGATCAGAACGCGACACGTTCGATCGGATTTTCTCGCGGGTGACACGGTACGGGCGCTTCCACGGCCGCGCCGGGGCGCGGACGCCCCGAACGGGCGCTAACGGTGCTCGAAGCGCAGCGTCAGCAGCTCGATCCACTCCTGCGCGCCGGCGGGGCGGGCCACGGCCAGCGCGTCGCGGTAGTGGGCGCCGGCGCGGATCGGGTCTTCGCCGGTGTAGGCCACCTCGCCCAGCAGGTAGTGGCACTGCACCTGGCGCAACGCGTCGCCGTAGCGGGCGAAGGTGCGCGCCGCCTCGCCCAGGTGCGCGCGGGCCTCGTTGCGGCGCCCGCGCGCCAGGTGGGTGAGGGCGGAGCCGAGCCCGGCCAGCGCCGTGCCGTACTCATCCTTCTCGCGCCGGGCCATCCGCAGCGCGTCCGCGGCGGCGGCGACGGCGGCGCGCAGGTCGCCGTGGTCGAGCAGGGCCTGCGCGCGGTTGAGGCGCACCAGCAGACGCCCGAACCCGTCGCCGGCGTCCAGCGCGCCTTCCGCGGCCTCGATCTCGGCCAGCGCGGAGCCCGGCTCGCCCGCCAGCGCCCGGCCGATCGCGGCGTTCAGGCGCTGCCGTCCGCGCCCGGGTCCGTCCGCGGGCGTGCCGGGAGCCACTTCGGGGAGCGCGGCCTCGACGGTGCCGGGGTCGATCGGGGGAGGCGAGAGGAGGCCGATCGCCTGCGCCTCGTCCGCGAAGCGCCGGGCCCAGCCCTCGGCGCCCAGCTCGCGGGCAAGGGCGGCGCCGGCGGCGCAGCGCTCCGCGGCCTCGGTGTACGCCATCCGCGCGCGGGCGGCGGCGGCGTCCGCCAGCATCGTGGTGAGCCGGTCGGCCGGATCAGGCGAGGGCGCGCCGGGTTGCTCCAGGTCGATCGCGCCTGCGCCGGGGCGCGGGAGCGGCGGCGGCTCGGCGGCGGGGACGTAGCCGCGCGGGGCGGGGAGCTCGGGAAGCGTGTCGGCGGGGAGTGCGGGCATGGGCGGGCTCAACGAAGGCGCGGCGCCCGGTGTGGGGCGCCGCGCGGTGCGGTTCAGGTGCGCTCGGTTTCCGGTGTCGCAGGCCACCGGGTCCCAGGCAACGTAGGTGTCGCGGGGGCCGGCCGCCATGTCGCCCAGCGATCCCCCGGCCAGGTCACGCGGGGTGCTGCCGTACTTGCGCCGCATCTCTCCAAACGCTTCCATCCAGATCCCCGCGGGGGAACCATGGCGCACCTCGCGCCCTTCATCCCCCCGAAGCCCGATCTTGCACACCGCTTCGAGCAGACGAAGATCGGGTTTCTCCGCCATCCCACACCCCTGCCCATGCCCGACGTGACCATCTCCACCGACCGTCTGACGCTGCGCATGGCCGGCGTGGACGACGTGCCGGCGATCCTGCGCTATTTCACCGGGAACCGCGAGTTCCTGGAGCCGTGGGAGCCGCGCAAGAGCGAACCGTTCTACACGGACGAGTTCTGGAACGAGCAGGTGCGGCGCATCCACGACCAGCACGAGGCGGGCACGGCGCTGCGGCTGTTCATCTTTCCCAACGACGCGCCGGGCGAGGTGATCGGCACGGTGAACCTGACCGAGATCGTGCGCGGCGCGTTCCACGCCTGCTACCTGGGCTACGGGCTGTCGGCGGCGCGCGAGGGGCGCGGCTACATGCGCGAGGCGCTGCGCGGGGCGATCGCGCACGCTTTCGGGCCGCTGCGGCTGCACCGGATCATGGCCAACTACCTGCCGCACAACCGCCGCAGCGGCAACGTGCTGAAGGCGCTCGGCTTCACCGTGGAAGGCTTCGCGCGCGACTACCTGCGCATCAACGGCCGCTGGGAAGACCACGTGCTGACGAGCCTCACGAATCCCGCATGGACCGAGGAGTGACGGTATCCGCCGCCCGATCACGCGATGCGCGGCCCGGCGGGTGCCCGCGAACCCCGCCTGCGCCGCGTTCCGGCCGACCGCCGGTCAGCAGCTCTGCCCCGCCACGAACCAGCAGCGCGTGAAGTCCGAGTTCTTGAAGTGGGTGAGGAGCATCGTCCCCACCTTCCGCTCGGCGGGCTGCGCGGGGTGCGTGCCGTCGCTCTCGAACTCCGAGCGGTCCCAGGTGAGCCCGTCCGAGCGCGGCGTCAGCCCGTTGGCCCACGGATAGGGACCCCACGCGATCCACGGCGCGCCCGTGCGGTAGTCCAGGTTCCCGGCGCGTGCGTCCACCACGCCGGTCCTCACCTGGTCGATCTGCGCCTGCACCAGCCACTTGACCGCGAAGCCGCTCTCGTAGGCGTACGGCTCCGGGTTCAGCGTGGTGGTCGCGTAGCCGGCGTAGATCCGGCTGGTGAAGAAGACCTGCTGGAGATTGGGATACCGCGTCTTCAGCGCCCGGACCATGTTCCCCATGTCGCGCTCCAGCAGGTACGCGTCGGCGTTCGCATCGGGCAGGGCGGTGGTGGGATTGGCGTGCGCGACCTTCACCCAGGCGACCTGCACCTGCTTCTCGCCCAGGCCCTGCGGCGCGAGCACCTGGTCACGGACGCGGTCGTAGTTCGCGTCCGTCGGCTGGTCCCACGATTCGGCCACCTGCCCGCCGAGCGCGCCGTTGACGATGGCGAGGCGGGTGTGGTTCACGGACGCGTCGGAGGCGGCCTGGCCCATGAACGTCCACGCGTTGCACGGCAGCCCGCCGCCCTGCGAGCAGAACTCCTGCGTGGTGTTCGACATACCGATCGAGACCAGCACGTACTTCCCCGTGGACACGGCGTTGCCGTTCACGTCGCGCGGCACGATCCGCCGCGCGGCCGTGACGCCCGCGTCGTGGTGCGCCTGCGGCGGCGCGTTGCCGCCGGGGTACAGCCCGCCCGCGAACCCCTTGTACGTCGTCGAGCCCATGTCGGTCAGCGGGAGCGGCCCGGTCGCGGACGACGTTGCGCCGAGCGCGCCGTCCGTGGAGACCTCGACGGTCCCGTTGCACGCGGCGAGCGCCATGAGGGCGAGGGCGGTGAGGCGAGGCAGCGGAGTCATGATGATCCCCCGGGGTCTGATGAGGTCATGCGGACGGGTGGTGGCGCAAACGGGGTGCCACGTGCGCGCGGATGGATCACCACCCCTGCCGTTGATTACACCCGAGCGGCGGAATCGTTGGGTAGGAGAGCCGGTACCGCACCGTGCCCGTCGCCACATCCCCTGTCGGCAAACACCAGGGACCCGTCCCCGTGGCGCGGCCGCGGCGGGGGTGCGCGGAAGCGGCTCCGCGGCGGGTTCACACGCGCGAAAATCCAGCGGTGATCCTGGGACCGAGCGCGGTTCCGCACCCCGTGCTTCGTGCCTCCGCACCGCGGTTCAGCGGAGCGCCTCGGTCAGCACGTGGCCGTCCAGCGGCTCGCCGGGGGTGACGCCGAGAACGCGCGCCAGCGTGGGCGCGATGTCGGCGGTGCGGACGAAGGAGCCGTAGCGGCCGGCGCGGAACGGTGCGCCGTAGAAGATGATCGGCACGTGGCTGTCCAGGTCGTGCGGCGAGCCGTGCTGCGCGTACGAGCCCCGCCCCCACACGTAGCCGGGCCGCAGCGTGACCACCGCGTAGTACGGCAGGTCGCGCGGGAGCATGTGGCTCCAGCGGCGGGCGATGGGGTCGGTGGCCGTGTCGGCGCCGGCGATGTCGGGGAAGAGGTCGGCGCGCAGAACGCCGGGGATGGCGCGGGCCTGCGCCACGAACTCCCGCGCGAACGCCCGCGGATCGCGGCCGGCGCGGGCGAAGGCCGCGGGGTCCAGCCGCAGCATCCCGTCTTCGCCGTGCGCGGCGGCGGTGTCCACGCCCCACGCGGTGGCGGTGGCGCGCAGCCACTCGCGCAGCGGTACGTCGTTCACGTGCATCTGCGCGGCGTGCGCGGGGTCGGCCACCTCGGGGTACGGCGTCACGCCATGGTCGGCGGTGAGCGCCACGATCACGGTGCGTGGATCGCGGATGGCGTAGAGCGAGTCCAGGAACGCGCCCAGCATGCGGTCCAGCCGCACCACCTGGTCGTGGATCTCGCGGCTGTCCGGGCCGTAGCGGTGGCCCACCGCGTCGGTGGTGGAGAGCGAGACGGCCAGCACGTCGGTCGCGGGGCCGCGGCCCAGGTTCATCGTCCGCAGCCCCTGCAGCGCCAGGCCCAGCGTGAGCTGGTCCATGTACGGGAACTGCACCAGCCCGCTTGCGGCCGCCGCGGGATCACGCGGGACGACGTGCGGAAAGGTGTTCGCCACGCCGCCGTTCTCGGCCGGCACCGCGTCGGGCTCGGGGTAGGCGCCGGCGGCCAGGAGCGGCGTCCAGCGGCGGCCCGCGTACGACCGCGGCAGGCGCCGCGCGTTGAAGCGGCGCACCCACGCGGGAAGGGTGTCGGCGTACCAGCTGCTGGTGGTGAAGGTGCCGTTGGGCGCGTACCAGAGCACCGTCTGCCGGGCCCGGCCCAGCGGCAAAATGGCGCCGCGGTCCTTGCGCGACACCGAGAGGGCGCGGGTCCGCGGGTCCTTCGCGCGCAGCCAGTCGGTGAGCGTGGTGCCGCGGAAGCGGAAGGGCGACGCGCCCACACTGTCCATGGTCAGCAGCCGCGTGCTGGTGTCGGCCACGCCGTACTCGTTGCTCACGATCCCCGTGCTGCGCGGGAAGCGGCCGCTGAGCGTGCTGGCGTGCCCGGGCGCGGTCTCGGTCACCGCGTGGTCCTGGTGCGCGTCCATGAACACCGCGCCGCCGTTCCACAGCCGCGCCAGCCCGCCGGTGAGCTGCCCCGGCCAGCGGGTGAGGTAGTCCGGCCGCAACTGGTCGACGGTGATGAACACCAGCAGCCGCGGCGTCTGCGCGGGCGGGGCGGGCTGCGCGGCGGCGGGCGCGGCACACGCGGCCAGCGCGCAGGCAAGGGCAAGGCGTCGAAGAAGCATCGGCTCGCTTCCGAAGTGCGGACAGCACGCGGCCGTCAACGCTCGCGCGCGGGCGGCCGCCGTCGGTGTGGGAACGGAGGTGAACGGCGAACTTAGCAAGGCCGCTCTCTCCACGCCAAGGGAGGGACGGCGGGACGATCGGGACCGGTGCGCACCCGGTGCCGCGGCGTGAACGACGGACGTCGCCACGGCATCGTCCGGTCTACCCGCACGCCGCCGCCGTCCCTACGTTGGCGCATCCGGATCCATCGACACGCTCCCACCCGATCATCCCCCGTCCATGAACGTCGCGCAGAACCTGGAGCGCTCGGCCCGGCTCTTCCCCCACGCGCCGGCCATCGAGTTCGAGGGGCGCTCCATCTCGTATGCCGAGCTGGAGGCGGCCGTCAGCCGCGCGGCGCACGGGCTGGTGGCGCTCGGCGTGGATGCGTGCGACCGGGTGGGCCTCTTCCTCCCCAACCTCCCCGCGTTCGCCGTGGCCTACCTGGCGGCGCAGAAGGTGGGCGCCGTGGCGGTGTCGATCAACGCGCTGCTGAAGACGGACGAGCTGCGGCACGTGCTGGCGGACAGCGGCGCCTCGATCGTCTTCACCACCGCGGCGCTGCTGCCGGAGCTGGCGCCGCTGCGGGGCGAGCTCCCCGCGCTGCGCGAGACCGTGGTCTGCGAGGGCGACGCGCCGGGCGAGCGGACGCTGGACGCGCTCTGCGACGGCCGCCCGGACGCGTTCCGCGCGCGCGAGATGGAGCGGGACGACCCGGCGGCGATCCTCTACACTTCGGGAACGACGGGGAAGCAGAAGGGGGCGGTGCTCTCGCACGGGAACGTGGTCTCCAACTACCACTCCACCTGCCACTACGTGGGCTGCCGGCCGGGCGACCGGCACGCGCTCTTCCTCCCGCTCTTCCACTGCTTCGGGCAGGACTTCATCCTGAACGCCGCGCTGAGCTCCGGCGGCACCGTGCTCCTGCACCGCCGCTTCGACCCCGAGACCACGCCGGGGCTGCTGCGCGACGGGCGGATGACGCACCTCTACGCCGTGCCCACCATCTACATCTACCTGCTGAACGCGGGTCTCGCCCCGGCGGACCTGCCGGACGTGCGCTACTGCTTCTCGGCGGCGGCGACGATGCCGGTGGAGGTGGCCCGGCGGTGGCAGCAGACGTTCGGCCTGGCCGTGCACGAGGGGTACGGGCTCACCGAGACCAGCCCGTTCGCCGCGTACAACCACGAGTACGCGCACCGCCCGGGCTCCATCGGCACGCCGATCGAGAACGTGGAGATGAAGGTGGTGGGGGCCGATGACGGCGAGGTCGTCGACGGGGCGTGGGGGGAGATCTGCATCCGCGGGCCCAACGTGATGCTGGGCTACCACCACCGCCCCGCCGAGACCGCCGAGGCGCTGCGCGGCGGCTGGTTCCACACCGGCGACGTGGGCTACCGCGACGCGGACGGCTTCTACTTCCTGGTGGACCGGGTGAAGGACATGATCAACTGCGCCGGCTTCAAGGTGTGGCCGCGCGAGGTGGAAGAGGTGCTGTACGCGCACCCCGCCGTGAAGGAGTGCGCCGTGGTCGGCCTTCCCGACGAGGTGAAGGGAGAGTCCGTGGCCGCCTTCATCGTCCCCCAGGCCGGCGCGGGCGTGAGCGCGGACGAGATCGACGCCTTCTGCCGCGAGCGGATGGCCGCCTACAAGGTCCCGCGCCGAATCGAGGTCGTGGACGCGATCCCCAAGAGCCCGACGGGCAAGATCCTGAAGCGGGTGCTGCGGGAGGGATGAGGGCCGAGGATGAGGGTGCGTGCGTGCATTCGACGAGTGGGGCGTCGGATTCAACTCGACCCGCCGCGCAGTCGAACCGGACGAACCGAGGGACTCGCGCAATACACAGTTCGTGACGATCTTCATGAGGTACGGTCACGCGTCACCATCCACCTCCTCAAGGAACCTTTCCCATGAAGAAGCCGCTGGATCCGGCCGACCTGAACGTCACCTCGTTCGACACGGTGCCCTCGACCACGGCGCACCTGCTCTACCAGCCGCAGCTGCCCACGACCGATCCGACCGCCGAGACGCGCTGCTTCTACTGCCCCATCGACTACACGTTCGACTGCATCTAGCAGCAGAGGCCGGAACCGTTCAGGCGCCCCCTTCACCGCACCGGGAGGGGCGCCTGGACCTTCGTGAGCTGCATCGGCCCCGCGAGAGCCGTTCGATCGCCGAAGAGATGCTCTCGTGCCGGTTGCGCCATCCTGCTATGATCGTCGGTACGCACCCGCTCGTTGTACGCTGCCGCGATGGGTGATGCACCCCAACCTCTATCCCGGGAGGACACCATGAAGGTGAAGCTCGAAAACCTGCGCGTCGAATCGTTCGCCACCACGGCCGGGGCGGATGACGTGCGCGGGACCGTGAACGCGCACGAGGCGTCGGCCCTGTACACGTGCAGGTTCTCCTGTCCGCCGTACTACACCTGCCCCGAGTGCGCGCCCCCGGTGATGGAAGAGCGCCAGATCGAGGACTGAGGCCGCACCGCCCCGAGAGACGCCCCGGCAGCGCACCCGCCGCCGGGGCGTCTCCCGCCGATCGCTGGCAACGCGGCAAATTCCCCCTGGGGCAGACGCTAACCCCCTGCCGCCCAACACCTTGTGCCCGGGGTTGACGCGGCGGACCGATGCTGATAACTTATCCCTGCGCAACGAGTTAGCTCGTTGCGTTTTTGCGCCCGTAGCTCAGCTGGATAGAGCGTCTGACTACGGATCAGAAG
>DASSME010000512.1:0-9786 GCA_035689035.1 Longimicrobium sp.
GGCGTCCACGTCCAGCGTCAGCTTCTTCTTCATCACGGGCTCCGGGGCGATGGGGAACGAAGAAGGGTGCGGGCCCGGTTTGCTCCGGGGTCCGCACCCTGCCTGGGGTCACGCCGTCCAGCAGCTGGCGTTGTGGGTGTAGTCGCACGAGTACACGGTCTCGGGGCTGTCGGCGCACCAGTAGCGCGCGCTGGGACAGGCGCACGAGGCGAAACAGGTACACGCCGCGTTCGCGTCCACCGTTCCGCGCGCCGCATCGCCGGCTCCGGTGGCGAACGAATCCACGCACAGGCGGTCCACCCGGAGCGAAAGCTTCTTGCGCATCGTGCCTCCCCCGCGCATGAGTTCCGGGCGCCGCTTCCCATCGGTGGAGATGGCGCCCACACCTGTATTTCACCTTTCCCGTCAACAATACGCACTCGCTTCCTGGGGCGCAACAGATTCATGCATCCGGCCGAATCTGCTCCGCGTACGCGCGGCAGGGCGTCGCCCTCGGAGGCCGGTGCATGGCTCGGCGGTCACGCGGCCGCACTCCGGATCGAGGCCGTAACGCTTTCTTCAACAGATGTTTAGCACAGGCGTTAGACGGTGCCTGGGGCTCGGCCCGCGCCCGCGGCAGGGGGGGATGATCGGACCGGGCGGGCAGGCCGCCGGTCGCGCATCGCCGCCGGTACGCGAGCCGGGCGGGGCAGGTGACCGCGTGGCGGATTCGTTCACAACAGGACGGGAGGGGGAATGATCCGGCGTCGCCTGGCCCGCGGGCCGCGGGTGGAGAAGAGCGGCTTCCGCTGGCGCGGCACCGAGGTAGGGCGCCTGGAGGCGCTCAGCGACGCCGTGTTCGGCTTCGCCATCACCCTGCTGGTGGTGTCGCTCGAGGTGCCGGCCACCTTCGACCAGCTCCTCGCCACGCTGCGCGGCCTTCCCGCGTTCGCCGCGTCGTTCGCGCTGCTCTTCCTGGTGTGGCTCAACCAGTACCGCTTCTTCCGCCGCTACGGCCTGGAGGACCCGGTCACCATCCTGCTGAACGCGATCCTGCTGTTCGTCATCCTCTTCTTCGTCTACCCGCTCAAGTTCGTGTTCCAGCTGGTGGTGGGGATCGCGCTGGGGCCCGCGTGGCTCCCCGATGCCGGCCGGGCGCACGGCCCCATCGTGGGCCCCGGGCAGGGGCCGGTGATGATGATGATCTTCGGTGCGGGCTACGTGGCGGTGTTCCTGGTCTTCGTGCTGCTGCACGTGCACGCCTACCGTCTGCGCGACGCGCTGGAGCTGGACGAGATCGAGCGCTTCGAAACGCTCGACAACATGCGCGAGTCGCTGCTGAACGCCGCGATCGGCGCGCTGTCGATGACGGTGGCCGGCGTGGGAGGGAGCGGGTGGACCGGCCAGGCGGGAATGTGCTACTGGTTGGTGGGCCCCGTGATGATGACGCACGGGTTCTGGGCCGGTTCCAGGCGCCGCCGCCTGCGTGCCCGCCTTGCCGCGGAGCGCGCCGCGGAACCCCAGGCCGCGGCGGCGGACTGAGCATCCCGCTCTGAAATCCGGAAAGCCACAGCCTTGCGGTTCCTGGTACGCGCAGCCCCAACGTCCGCGCCGCAGCGCCTGTATCCCTCCATCGGAAGCGGCTCCGCCAAGGGCGCAGCGACAACCTCGATCCTGATGGAGGCAACGATGAAGGCGATGTTCATGGTCGCGCTTGCGCTGGCCGCCACCCCCGCCGCCCTGAGCGCCCAGACCGCGCGCCACCCGTGCGCCCGGCACTCCGAGGCGTGCGAGCGCCGCGCCGACCGGGTGGAGATCCGCCGCGACCAGCGCGAGCTTCGCCAGGACCGCCACGAGACCCGCCGCGACGTCCGCGAGCTGCGCCAGGACCGCCGGCACGACGAGTCCCGCGCCGAGCTGCGCCGCGACCGCCGCGAGATCCGCCGGGACGGCCGTGATCTGCGCGGCGATCACCACGACCTTCGCCACGACCGCCGCGACCTGCGCCGCGACCGGCGGATCTGATCCGAATTCGGTGATGACGGTGCATTCACGCGATGCCGCCCCCTCGTCATCCTGAGGCTGGCCACCGCGCGCTGCGTGCGACCACGGAGGATGAAAGTGGTCGCACGGGGCCCAGGCTGTTGAAGCCTCGCGCAGTTTGCGAGGCTTTTCGTAGTGGTTGCTGCGGCTTCAGCCGCCGGTGAGCGGGGCTGGCGGCCGGAACGAGCGGTCGCAAGCCCGATGCATAGCCGATCGGACGAGCCGGGTTGTGGAACGAAAAGCGGGCGGGCACGCGCTGCAGCGTGCCCGTCCGCTTTCCAGGATGATGCCGGCCGGTCAGCCCGCGTGGCGCATGCGCTCCAGGTGCAGACGCAGGCGCGAGGCGTCGTAGCCGCGGCGCTCCAGCTCGGCGGCGGCGGCGGCGGCCATCGCGGCGCCGGCCGAAGCGCCGAGCGGCGCGTAGCCGGCCGTGAAGGTGGGGACGCCGGCCTCGAGCGCCACGGCGAACTCGAAGGTGCAGCCGTTGCTCTGCTCCCACCCGTCGTTGAAGTACACCGCCTTCACCCGCGTGCGGATCAGCTCTTCCCAGTACGACAGGTACTCGGCCTGGGTCCACTCCGGCGCGTTGAACGGCGCCGGGGTGATCACCATCTCGCGCCCGCCGAAGTGCTCGCGGATGCGCGCGGCGAAGCGGCGGGCCTCTTCCATGTTGGCCTTCAGCAGCGCGCCGCGGTGCGGGTCGGCCAGCTCACCGGTGCTGCGGAAGCCGTGGTCGGCCAGCATCCGGTACGCCCGCGCGCCGGTGGTCAGCTCGCTGCTGGCGTAGATCCCCTTCTCCCCGTTCAGCACGCAGTCCAGCGCGCTGAAGGCGATGTCGCGCTCCTCGTAGAAGAGCCGGCTGTAGCTGCGCGTGTCGAGGTCGGCCTCGTAGTCGTGCACGAGCGTCATGGGTGCCGCGGCTGGAGTGAGGGGCGCTGTGGCTGCAATCTGCCGGCCGGGGCGGTGCCGCTCAACCCCCGCGCTCCTTGCGCAGGCGCGCCTCGAACTGTGTCTGGTCGAATTGCGCGATCAGCTCGGCCAGCACGCTCAGCGACTCGTGCAACACCGCCCGCGCGGTGGCGTCGGGCATCTGCTCGGGCGTCAGCAGCAGGTGCCAGTCGCCGTACGGCGTGGTGTCCTGCGAGCCGCCGGCGGCGTCGAGATGGGCGTGGATGTGGGGCCACAGCATCTCCATCCAGCGCTGTTCCTTGAAGGAGATGTGGATCAGCCCGCGCCGGGTGTTGGGTGGCAGCCCCCCGCGCAGGAAGGGGATCGGGATCAGGATGAACGCCTCGTAATCGGAGTGCATGCGCTTCTGGAAGAAGGCATTCATCCGCCGCGCGCCGGTCTCGGCCGCCGGGAGCGTCTGCGACGCGGTGTCGAGCACCACGTCCTTGTCGGCGTAGCGCGCGGTCCACCAGCGCGCCTCGCCAGTGGCCGCGGCCAGCCACGCCACCGACTGCCGGTCGAACTCGCGCGACAGGCTCCCCTGCGCCGACGAGATGTAGAACACCGTCTGCGCATCGTCCGAGAGCACGCTCACGCCCACGCGGATCCCCTCGCTGATGCGCGCCCCTCCCGCCTGCGCGTCCAGGGCGGCCCCACCCGCCGCCCCACCCTGCTGCACCTGCACCGGCTGGGCCTGCTGCGGCTGCTGGCCCTGCTGAGGCTGCGGCGGTTGCTGGCCTTGCTGTGCCGGCTGGCCTTGATCCGCCGGTTGATTCTGCCCCTGCTGACCCGCCGGTTGATCGTGACCCGGCTGCCCTTGCTGCCCCGGCTGCCCCGGCTGCCCCTGCTGACCTTGCTGACCCTGCCGACCCTGCTGACCCGGCTGCCCCTGCTGACCCGGTTGTCCCTGCTGACCCTGTTGTCCCTGCTGTCCCGGCGGAGGGGGTTGCACCGGCGGGACCTGGGCGGCGCCGGGATTCGCGGCGGGCTGCACCGCGTTCTGGCTCGCCCGCGCCAGCGCGTCGGCCAGCGCGGCGGAGAGCTCTTCGCGCACGCGGTCGGCGGCGCGCAGCAGCGCCCGCTGCATCTCCAGGATCCTGTCCTGCCACACCAGGTTGGTGGCGTAGCCGCCGCCCAGCAGCACGTTCATCCCCGTGTCCAGCAGCACCAGCAGCATCGTCCGCAGCGAGAGAGCCCACCGCCACGCCCGCTTGGCCACGCGCATGGCCCGGCCGGTGTTGGCGATGCTCTCGTACGTCCACAGCGGCGCCACGGGGCGGGTGATCACCCGGCTGCGCAGCGTCTCCACCAGGGCGCGGATGATGGCGGTCGCCGCCAGGAACACCAGGAACGAGGCCACGAACACCACCACGTACAGCGCCTCGGCGTTCACGCCCGAGAACCGCCAGAACTGCGCGAGCAGGGTGACCGTGGCGATGCCGGTGAGCCCGCTCCACACCGGCGCCCAGTTCCCCTGGAAGAGCGCGCCGGCGGGGATCGGCGTGGTCACCGTGGTGCTGGCCTCGGCGCCGCCGGCGTTCGACTGGGTCTGCACCTGGGTGGTCCCCGCCCCGTCCGGCCGCCAGAACCGCGCGACGGTGAGGAACGAGAAGAGCAGCGCGATCGCCACCACCGTGGCGAACGCCAGGTCGCGGGGGCTGTCCAGCAGCCCGCGCGTCCAGCGGAAGAAGCGCCGGATCGCCCCGGGCCGGGCCGCCGACACCGACGGCTGCCGCGAGGCCGGGAGCGGTTCGAACACGCGCCGCGCGTCGTCGTACGCCACCGCCGTCATCGTGCCCGGGATCGAGGCCACCCCGAAGCCCCGCGCCGCCACGGGCGTGTCGCCCAAGCCGCCCAGCGACGGCGCCAGCAGGATCTTCCCCTCGGCGGGCGTACCCGCGGCGGTGTTCGAGAGGAGCGCGGCCACCTCGTCGCGCGACGCCAGGTCACCCCACTCGTAGAGCACGCTCTCGGCGGGCTTCGCGGCGCCCAGGCTGTCGTCGGCCGAGGGCGCCACGCCGCGCGCCACGGTGGACGGCACCCGGCCGGCGACCAGCACACTGCGGCGCCCGGCGTGGTTCGCCTGCGCCACCAGCCGCTGCGCCTTGTACACGGTGGCCGAATCGCCCTTCGCCGCGGCGGGGAACGCGGGGACGCCGATCAGCCGGTACGGCGTGCCCGCCACGTCGGCCCAGCACCCGTCGGTTCCGGGGGTGCCGTAGCAGAGCGTGAGGTCCACCACGCGCACCGCGGGAGCCACCCTGCGGCGCAGCGTCTCGATCGCCGCGCGATCCTTCACGTCGGCGGGAACGACGTAGACGTCCGCCATCGGCGTGGCCGCCAGCGCGGTGGCCAGCGAATCGACCCGCGGGTTCGCCGCCGTGCCCGCGGGGGCGGCCTGGTTCCCGCCGCCGCCGGTTGGGCCTCGCGCCACGCGGGCGAGCGAGTCTGCCCGCACCGAGTCGGCGCGCGCGCGGGCGACCGAGTCGTTCCGGGCGGCGGCGGCCGAGTCGGTGGTGCCGGCCGGCGTAGTGGTGCCCGGCGCGTTGCCACCCTGCGCGGCGTTGGTCCGCGTGCTCTGCGCCGAGTCCGCGGGCGCCGGCTTCTTCGCCCCCGTGTCGGCGAACAGCTCGCCCGAGAGCACGAGCACGGTGGGAGACAGGGAGCCCGGCCGGGTCCGCATCGCGCCGAGCGCGCCCGCCAGCACGCCGCTGTTGGACGCGAACGCATCCCCCTGCCCGATCCGCGGGTTGGCCACCATCCCCACCACCAGCGGCGGCGCCTCCGGTGGCTGGGGCCGCCCGCGGATCCGCCGGTAGAGACCCGGGCCGAACGCCACCGCCAGGGCCAGCAGGACGAGCGGAATCGCCCACCACAACCACGGGGGGAGCTTACGGGACGGAGCGGGAGGGGGAGGTGGGAGCGGGGGATTCTGCCTGTCCGCCGTGTACCGGACCCGGGTGGAAGCGTCCGGCGCCGCGGGGGTGGGGTCCTGCCCCTGGCCTGGGTGTTGAGACATGGGGGCGATGATGAGGGGGAATGAACCGGCTGCCCGCCGGAGGGACGGGCCGGAAAACCGCTTGTTTATAAGATGGCCGGGCCGGCCGCGTTTCTGCTCAGCCTTCCGGCTCCTCGATGCGCGCGGGGATGCGGGCGCGGCGCAGCAGGTCGCCGAAGTGGCTGGTCACGCCCACGCGGCCCACCAGCACCACTCCGTCGGCGCCGCCGTTCAGCCCGGCGATCAGCTCGCGCAGCGCCCCGATGCCGCGGGAGGTCTCCAGCCGGTGCCAGCGCTCCGCCTCGCCGGGAAAGATCGTGCGCCCCTGGCTCACGCTGGCGCCGCGGTGCAGCTGGACGATCCACGCGCGCGCCCCGTCGTGCACCCACTCGAAGCGTACCGGGCCCAGGGCGGCGTGCGCTCGTTCGTACAGCGCGCGCACGTCGGCGTCGACCGAGGCGGGGAGCGCCTCGGGCGCGGCTTCGCCCAGCATGAACGGGTCGCCGAAGCCGGAGACGCCTTCCACCCGCACGCTCCCGTCCGGCTGCGAGATCAGCGCGCCGCTGAAGCGCGCGTCCACCCCGCGCTGCGACAGGATGGAGGCGATCGCGGTGCCGTCGGGGTCCTCGCGCTGCATCAGGGCGTACGGGTCCGTCCAGCCGCGCACGGTGGTGAACTTCCCCGGCATCTGCTCGGTGGGGCAGGTGCGCAGCCACGGCTCGGCGATCCCCGTCGGCTCGCCGAAGGCGAAGGCGGCCAGGCGGCGAGGGAACACCGTCGTCTGCGGCACCGGGAGACCGGTCAGCCAGGCGACCAGCAGCCCGAACGCCTTGTCGCCCAGCATCCGGCTGAACAGGTTAGGCCATGTGGTGTGCGCCGCCGCGGGCCCGCCGGAAAGGTGCTCTTCTTCCCAGACGATGGTGTGGTCGTGCCGGTAGCCGCGGCGAAGCGGGTGGATGCTGAACTCCACGCGCAGCTCGGGGTTCGCCGGGAGCGCGGGGCGAAAGCCGTAGACCGTCTCGAACGCGCGCATCGCCATCGCCCGCTCCAGCGCGGCGGTGCCGGGCTTCTCCACTGCGCGCGGGGTGTCACCCGGCGCGAACTCGAGCACCGCGCCGTGCGCCACCCCCGACACGCCGCCGTCGTTCACGTCCACCGTCTCGTTGACGATTGTGTAGAGCCCCTGCGCCGATAGGCGGCGCAGGTTCTCCACCACCGTGGCCACGTCCGTGAGCCCGTAGATGAACTCGCGGCTCTTGGGGTCGAACGGCTCGAAGGAGCGGACGTTCACCGATCGCTCGGGCGATGCGGCCAGGATCGCCGCCACCGCCTCTTCCACCGACGCGAAGCGGGCGTTCGGCTCGTGCCCGTGGATCCACGCGAAGCGCTGCGCCAGCGACGGGTCGAAGCTGACGAACTGCGCCACGTTCGCGCTCGCGGCCAAGCGATCGAGGATCTCGTCCTTGTGATGGCCGGTCTGGGCAGGGGTCATGCGGACGGACGGGGCGGGGACGGGTGGCGGGCGGTCGAAGGGACGGGTCCAAAGTCGGTGCGGCCGCGCGCCGGGGCAAGAGTGGCGTCCAGACCGCGGGCGGGCGCTCGACGACCGTGGGCGGCGGACGGCTTGCGCGCGGCCGGCCGGGCGCGAACCTTCACGCCCGCGCCCGGTGGTCCGCGGCGAGGCCGTGGCGCCGCGGCGGGCGCGCTTCCTGCAGCCGGGAAGCGCCCCCCGGGCCGCGGCGGACGCGGTTCCGCCCGCGCCGGGGGATGAAGTGACGTGATGCGCTAACCCGTTCGGATTCAGGATCTTGCACCATCTTTCGACCCATGCGCCCGCCCTGCCGCGGCGCCTTCTGCGCCCCGCCCGATGCGGGTGACGGGCGAGCGCCGCAGCGGCATCCTGCTGCACCCCACCTCGCTCCCGGGCGACGACACGGGCGACCTGGGCGCGCAGGCGTACCGCTTCGTGGACTGGCTTGCGCTGGCCGGGCAGACGCTGTGGCAGCTCCTTCCGCTGGTGGCGGTGGACGACTACGGCATCCCCTACAACGGGCTGTCGGCGTTCGCGGGGAACACGCTCCTCCTCTCGCCCGACCTGCTGGTGGAAGACGGGCTGCTGGACGAGGACGAGGCGCGCCCGCCGCACCCGTTCGACCCGTCGTGCGCCGACTTCGCGGGGGCGGCGCGGTGGAAGGAGCCGCTGCTGGCCCGCGCCCACGCCGCCTTCCGCGTCAGCGCCAGTCCGGGGCTGCGCGCCGGGTTCGCCGAGTACCGCGAGCGCGAGGCCGCCTGGCTGGACGACTGGACCCTCTTCCGCGCGCTGCGCAACGAGTTCGCCGGCCGGCCGTGGACCGAGTGGCCCCAGCCGCTGCGCGCGCGTGAGCCGGGCGCGCTGGCCGAGGCGCGCCGGCGGCACGCGGACGAGCTGGACGGGCACGCGCTGGGGCAGTTCCTGTTCGACCGGCAGTGGAGCGAGCTTCGCCGCTACGCCAACGGCCTCGGCATCTACCTGATCGGCGACGTGCCCCTCTTCCTGGCGCACGACAGCGCCGACGTGTGGGCGCACCCCGAGATGTTCTACCTGGACGAGGCCGGGCTCCCCACCGTCGTGAGCGGCGTGCCGCCCGACTACTTCAGCGAGAACGGGCAGCGCTGGGGAAACCCGCTCTACCGCTGGGACGTGCACGCGCGCGACGGCTACCGCTGGTGGACCGACCGCTTCCGGCGCACCCTGGAGATGGTCGACATGGCGCGCATCGACCACTTCCGCGGGCTGGAGAGCTACTGGGAGGTGCCCGCGCACGAGCCCACGGCGCTCCGCGGCCGCTGGGTGCCCGGCCCCGGCGCCGAGCTCTTCGCCGCGATGGAGCGCGAGCTGGGGCCGCTGCCGCTGATCGCCGAGGACCTGGGGATCATCACCCCGCAGGTGGAGGCGCTGCGCGACGGGCTGCGGCTGCCGGGAATGCGCGTGCTGCAGTTCGCCTTCGGGCACGACGACCCGACGAACCCCCACCTCCCCGCCAACTACGTGCGCGAGACGGTGGCGTACACCGGCACGCACGACAACAACACCGCCATGGGCTGGTACCGCGACGAGGCGTCGCCGCGCGAGCGGGCGGCGCTGGACGCCCTGTCGGGCGGCGGCGGCGGCGGCGAGCCGAACTGGGAGATGATCGGCGTGGTGCTGCGCTCCCTGGCCGACGTGGCCGTGATCCCCCTGCAGGACGTGCTGGGGCTGGGCACCGAGGCGCGGATGAACCGGCCCGGCTCGGCCGCGCCGCACTGGCGCTGGCGCTTCCGCGACAGCGACCTGACGCGTGAGCTGGCCGCGCGGCTGCGCGAGCTCACCGCCGCCACGGGGAGGCTGCATGGCGAAGAGCGGCGCTGACCAGCCCGGCGGCCCCGTCGCCTTCATCTCGGGCGGGGCGGGGAACCTGGGGCGCGCGGTGACGGGGGCGTTCCTGGCCGCCGGCTGGCGCATCTCCGTGGCGCTGCACCACACCGACGCCCGGGACGCGCTGGACGGCCTCAAGTCCTCTCACCCCGGCCGCGTCTCCACCTGCTTCCTGGACCTGACCACCGAGCGCGGCGCCGACTCGGCCGTCGTGCAGACGGTGCAGTGGGGCGGGCGGCTGGACGCGGTGGTGCACCTGATGGGCGCCTGGCACGGCGGCGCGAAGGTCGGCGACACCCCGCTGGGCGTGTGGGACGCGATGCTGGCGGTGAACCTGACCAGCGCCTTCCTCCTGGCGCGCGCCGCCGTCCCGCGGATGCAGGAGCGTGGCGGCGGCGCGCTGGTCTTCGTCAGCTCGCGCGCC
>DASSME010000513.1:0-4249 GCA_035689035.1 Longimicrobium sp.
CACCGACGGGACGGGCGCGCGCTCGGCGGAGTACACGTGCGTAGTGCTGTACGCGGTGGCGGCGTGGCTCCGGCAGGAGAAGCTGATCCCCGAATCGGCGGCCGTCCCGAGTCGTGGATGGAAGACCAAGATGAAGGAGGAGTGGCGCGCGATCACCGGCCGGCGGGTGGAGACTCACCGTCCCCGGCACAGCGTGGAAGAGGTGGCGGCGATCTTCGCTGCGCTTCCCCATGGAGATCCGCGCCTCCGGCTACTGATCGAACTCGCCGCCGAGCTCCGCGCCGGGCAGGCGGTCCGAGGGAAACGCTCAGACCTCGATCTGGGCAGGACAGGCGGCTTCGGTTTGGGCCGCTTCGTCGTTCATGGGGCCGGGAAGAAGCACGGCGAGGTGGTCGACCTGCATCCCGAGCTGCGCGCGCTCGTGGACGAAGTGCTGTTCACCGGGTACCTGGCCGAGGTGGAGGCGGCGTATCGCCGGGGCGAGATCGAGGACTACTTCCTCTTCCCGGCAGGGAAGCTTCGGCGCGGCATCGTGCCGGTGGAGCGCGCCACGAAGCAGCCGCTGGACAAGACCGCGATCCGCACGATGTTCGTGGACGTGGAGCGAAATGCGGGCGTGGAGCATCAGGAAGGCCGCGCGTTCTACGGCCTTCGCCGGCAGGCGACGGATCTCGCGCCCGAGTTCGAGGCCGACGCGCGGGTCCTGAACACGCTGTCCGGCCACACGGACAGCGCCACGCGCGAGAGAGTCTACCAGGAGAAGCAGAACGAGCGGGTGCGCGCCCGCGCCGCCACCACCCGCAGAAAGATGCGGCAGTTCCTCCGCGAGCCGGACCGACCCGACCTCGCGATTGATGACGCCGCGTAAACCTATCCCAGAACCTATCCCACCCCCTCCGGGCAAGCGAAAGCCCCGACAGCGTAAACCGCTGTCGGGGCTTCACTTACCTCAGCGCCCGCGGTAGGACTCGAACCTACGACCCCCTGATTAACAGTCAGGTGCTCTAACCGACTGAGCTACACGGGCAGTGCGCCGCTCCGTTTCCGAAGCGGCCCTGAAACTACCGGAACCCACCCCCGCTGTCAACCCCCGGCGGTGAGCGCATCCTCCGCCCATTGCCGCACTTGGCCGCGCCCGCCCGATCCGCCCATTCGCCACGATCCCGCCGCCACCCCGCACCTCGCACGGATCGCCGCGGAACGCCTGTGCCGGGCGCGGCCGGGAACATCCGTAGTGACGGCGGGTTGAACCAGGCTCACCCGCACAACACGGCCGCGGCACACGTAAACCCAACCGGCAAAACGCGTTGGGAACGGATCGTGCCCTCCGCGGACGTGTGGCGACGCGGCCGCTGGGCGCACCGCACCCAGCGGCGTGGATGGAAATCGAAGTTCCGGCAGGACGGCCGTATATGCAGTACAGGGAGTTCCCCGCACACCTGGCCCGGTACGCCGGGCTCGCAGGCATGCTCGCCGGGCTGGTCGTCGGCAGCTCGCCGGCGGCGGTCCGCTCGCTTCCGAAGCTGGCCGACGTCACCGCGGCGGCCGAGCTGGACCCGTTCCGCAGCGTGACGCACGCCGGCATGCTGCTGGCCGCGCGCACCGCGCATGCCCGGCTCGACGACGGCCGCCCCTGGGCCGCCTGGAACGCGCTCCGCGACTTCGTGGACGACGACGCGGACGAGCTTCCGCCCGCCGTGGCGCTGCTCGCGGCGCGCTCGGCCGCGGGGTGGGACGGATGGAGCCACGTCCGCCGGCTGCTCGAGGGCCGCGACTGGCTGGCGAAGGAAGACGACGGGGCCGGCCTGATGCTGCTGGGCCAGGCCGAAGCGGCGGGCGGCGACTGGGCCAGCGCCGCGAAGGCGTATCGCCGCTACGCCGCGGTGGCGCAGGGCGCGGACCGCGGCGTGGCGCACGCGCGGCTCGGTGCCGTGCTGCGGCGCGCGGACCGCGATGCCGAGGCCGCCGCGGCGTTCGCCCGGGCCGCCGAGGATCTGCCCGAGGTGGCGGACTGGATGGCCGCGCTGCGGGCGGACGCGCTGGCGGCGGCAGGGAGCGGGGACGTGGCCTCGGTGACGCCCGGCGGCTCGTCCGCGGCGCGGGCGCAGGCGGCGCGGGCCGAGGCGCGCTGGCGTGCGGGGCGCGGGGACGCGTCGGGCGCGGCCGCGCGGCTGGAGCGCGAGGCCTCTACGCTGGCGGACGACGACCCCACCTCCGCCGCGGCGCTCCAGGTGGAGCGCGCGAAGATCCTCTTCGCGGCCCACCGCGGCGGCGAGGCGCGCGAGGGTTTGCGCACCGCGGCGGCGGACGAGAGGGTGGCGGCGGAGGTGCGCGCCCGGGCCGCGGCGCTGCTCGGCGACGTCCCGGGTTCGCTCTCGGCGGACGACGAGATGGCGCGCGCCGCGGCGTACGAGGCGGCGGAGAAGCCGGGGCTGGCCGCGCGGTCGCTGCGCGCGGCGGTGGCCGCGGGGCGCGACGCGGACGGAGCGATCAGCCTCCGCGTCGCGCGGCTGCTCTGGGACGCGGCGGACTATGAGCCGGCCGGCGCCTGGGCGCGCAAGGCCGCCGACAAGCTGGGCGGCGAGGCGCAGGCCGACGCCGAGCTGCTCGCCGCGCGCTCGCTGGTGCGGCTGGGGAAGGAAGACGACGGCATCGCCGCGCTGCGGCGCATCGCCGAACAGCGGGGCGGGACGCCGGCGGCGGGGAGCGCCTGGTTCCTGCTCGGCGACGCGAGCGGCGACCGTGACGCCGCGATCGCGGCGTACCGCAAGGCGGCGGCGGTGCCGTCGTCGCCGTTCGCGCGCGAGGCGCTGGACCGCCTGGCCGACCGCTGCATGAAGGCGGGCGACGGCGACTGCGCAGCCCGCGCGTGGGACGAGTACGTGGCCCGCTACCCCCGCGGCGAGCAGACCGCCCAGGTCGCCTACGAGGCCGGCGTCCGCCACGAGCGCGATGGGCGGAGCGACCGCGCGCGGGCGATGTACGCCGCCGCCATCGCCGCGGACCCCACCGCGTACCACGCCGTCCGCGCGGCCGACCGCCTGGGCGTGGACCCGCTGGCGGCGGTGCTGGCCCAGCCGGCGTCGTGGCCGGCGGGGCCCGAGGACGCGGGCGACGCCGCCGGCGTGGTCCGTCGGCTGCGGGCGCTGGACGACGCCGGGGCGGACGAGGCGTGGCAGGCCGAGCTCGACGCAGAGACGCGGCGGCTGGCCGACCGGCCGTACGCGCTGCTGCTGGTGGCCGAGGGCGTGCGCGACGCGGGGCACACCGTCCCCGCCATCCGCCTGGGCCGGCGCCTGCTGGAGGAGCGCGGCGGCCAGTGGGACGAGCGGCTGCTGCGCGTCGTCTTCCCCCTCGCCTTCCGTGGCGTGCTGATGGACGAGGCGGACCGCAGCGGCATCGATCCCTGGCTGCTGGCGGGGCTGGTGCGGCAGGAGAGCTCGTTCGATCCGGACGCGAAGAGCTGGGTGGGCGCGCGCGGGCTCTCGCAGATCATGCCGTCCACCGGCGAGTGGCTGGCGCCGGGCGCGGGGGTGCGCAACTTCACGCCCGAGCTGCTGCAGGTGCCCGAGATCAACCTGCGGATGGGCGCCCGCTTCCTGCGTGACCAGCTCAAGCGCTACCGCGGCGCGCGCGACCTGGCGCTGGCCGCCTACAACGCCGGCCCCGGCCGCGCCGACCGCTGGAAGCGCGAGCTGGGCTACGGCCGCGACGTGGACGCTTTCCGCGAGAAGATCCCCTTCGCCGAGACGCGCGAGTACGTGAAGGTGGTGATCCGCAACGCCGAGCTGTACCGGCGGCTGTACGGCGGCCACCGTTCGCCGGGCCTGGTGTCGCCGGAGCGGTGAAGCCCGCCGCCGGACACGGGGAACCACGCGGTTTGGGCGTGTTGCGCGCCGAGACGCGCAACCGGGCTGCGCGCGCGGTAGGCAACGATACCACTGTTGCCAACCGCGCCGGGCCATCGGCGGCGCGCCGGCCATCTCCGCCGACCCTGGTCCGGTGCCCGCGCGCCGCCGCCGTCCCGGCCCTCCGGGCGCGCATCCCTCACGCAGGCCGGCGTTTACGCCTCTCGACCGCGGGTTGAGACCCGCCGCTGGACCATCGGGAAGTCCGCCTTCGCGCAATACCGTTTACCTAAGCACTTCCAGCGTGACACGCACGGTTCTGGAGCGCTGCTTCTTACACTTGACGGGGTATGGACTCTGCTTCCGCTTGACCGCTCGCCTGGCCTGCCGATTACGCCGGG
>DASSME010000514.1:0-10952 GCA_035689035.1 Longimicrobium sp.
GTCACCCGCAGCCGCGAACCGTTTCTCCGTGTGACGCCTTCACACAGCCGTGTCGATGCGGCACCTGCATTTCCGGATTCGGGAGGAGACTTCAGCCCAGGGCGTGGCGGACCTCGCTGTCGACGAGCGGCTTCGCCTGGAGCTTCGCGTGGATGATGTCGAAGACGGCGGCGCGGAACTCCGCCACGTCGAGCTTGCCGTCCTTGCTCAGGTCGTAGCGGGGGTTTCCCCTGGCCACCACGGGGGCCAGCGGCGTGGCGTCGGGCTGGGCCAGCCCCGCCCCGCCGAATCCGATCAGCCGCAGCTGGTCGAAGGAGCGGCACTTCGGCTTGATCGACTTGAACGAGCCGCGTAGCCACGCCGCCACCACCTGGATCTGGTCGAACCCCAGCGCCGCGAAGGCTTCCGCCATCTTCCGCCTGGCCTCGGGGGTCAGCTGGTCGAAGGGCACGCCGCCGAGAGCGGACTTCCCCCACAGCTGGTAGATGAGGCTCAGCCCGAGCTGGTGCAGGCCGATGAAGTTGCCGGCCGCCAGCCCCGCCGCCGGGTCGAAGCCGCTCTCCATCCACATGCTCGCCATCAGCCAGTTGGGCCGCAGCTCCAGCTCGGTGGCGAGCGCCCGCACCGCGCGCACGAACGAGGGGCGCGCCCCGGCGGGGACCTGGTCCTCGAACAGCAGCGACTTGCGCTCGGCGGCCAGCTTGTCCTGGTGCTCCTTGATGAACTCGCCCAGGGGGCGCGGGTAGCCCTCGTCCACGCGCTCGGTGAACTTGTCGTAGCGCAGGTACTCCATCCCCGAGAAGAAGTAGGCCTTGCCGTTCCCCCAGTCCACCGCCGCCGACACGTGGTTCCAGGGAGCCCGGTCCGGCCAGCGGTGCCAGTTCGCGCGGGTGTCGAGCGGGTAGCCCTGGTCCACCCCCTCCACGCTGCTCCGCGCGTCGTAGCGGAGGTACTGGCCCTCCCGGAAGAAGTACGCCTTGCGGGCCTTCTGGCCGTAGTGGTAGCCCCACCAGAGCCCCGCGTCCACCCGGTCGCGCCACTGCGCGGGCCACCGCTTCCAGTACGTCGCCACCTCCTTGGTCCAGTCCTCCCCCTGGTCCTTGATCAGGTCGTACCGCCAGAAGTCGGGGCCGCTGAAGAAGTAGGCGAACTCGTTGTCCCAGGTGAGCGCGGCCTGCGGGAACTTCCACTGCGCCGGCCACCCCGGCCAGCTCGCCGCGGTCTCGGCGTAGTACTCCAGCTCGCACGTCAGGCGGTTGAAGCGCGAGTAGGTCCCATCTTCGTGGAAGAAGTAGGCATAGCCGTTGAACGGGCCGAACGTGACGTTGATGGCGCCGCGGACGGGCTTGGTCAATGCCTCACCCAAGAGGCCCTCCCGTGATGTGGGTCATGAACGTGGTGAGTCCGACGTGGTTCCCTGATGATCGTGCACGCGGGCGGGCGCTCGCGGGAAGGATCGGACGAGCAGCGTCTCACCTGGTCGAAGCGCGACAGGGCTCAGTGTGAGAACTCATGGCGCAAAACGCAATGACTCTCCTGGCGGAGCAGCGGAGGAAAAGTGGGGCGGCGAAGAACCGAACGGCCGGGTGGGGAATACGACTTGCCCGATGGGCCCGGGAGCGGTCTGGGTGAAGTCTGCTGCCGGGGTCGGTACGGGATGACGGAGCGCGGATGGACGGACGGCTGAGGCGTCTCCTCGCACCGCGCGAGCACGCGGCGGCGATGGAGGTGGTGCGGCGCGTCCGCGGGGGCGTGCCGGCGGAGCTGTGGCGCGCGGTGCTGTTCGGGTCCAAGGCGCGCGGCCAGGCGCGGCCGGACTCGGACGTGGACGTGCTCCTCATCTTCCGCGACCTGCCGTGGGACCGCGAGCCGCACGCCGGGATCGCCGAGCGGATCGCGGACGGGGTCGCGGCCGACACGGGAGTACCGGTCACCGTCTGGTCGGTCTCGCTCCCGGACCTGGAGCGCGGCCGCCGCACGCCCATGCTGGTGGACGCGCTGGACGACGGCGTCCCGCTCTGGCCCGTGGACGCGCCGTCCGTGCGCGTCGACTACACCCCCGACGACGCGGTCTTCTGCACGGCGTCGCTGCTGGACCGCGTGGGCGAGGGGAGCGACGAGGTGGCGGAGGCGCGCGGCGCGGGCGACCTGCCGTACGCCGCCCGCCGCGCGCGCGACGACCTGGTGCGGATGTGCACCGCGGCGCTCCTGCTGGACGGCGTCACCCGGCCCCGGCGGGGAGACGCGGTGCGCGCCTTCGTCCATCGCCACGGGTGCCCGGCGGAGCTGTCGCCGGTGATGCGCTGGGCCGCCGCGAGTTACGGGGCGGACGGGCGCGACGGAGACGGGCCGGTGCGTCCGCCTCCCGGCGGGGTGCGCGCGGCCGCGGAGACGGTGGAGGCGGTGCGGCGGATGGTGGCGGCGCGGCGGCGGGAACTGCGGGCCGCGCGCGGGGATATTCCTTCCGGCGGGTGATCCGCGCGCGCCGTGCGGGGCGCGGGTCTTGCTGTTCCGCGGGGGTTCGAGATCCGCCGCCCCCGTTCCCCGGCAAACGGCCACGGGCCGATCGCAGAGGATGAAGCTCTTCCAGTCCAACAACCGCCAGCGGCGCGAGCTGGTGATGGTGTTCGCCATCACCTTCGTGATGAGCGTGCTGCTGACCGCGTTCTTCGCCACCCAGGTGGTGAGCGGCCACACCTACGAGGCGCAGGCCAAGGAGAACCGCCTGCGGCCGGTGGTGATCCCCGCCCCGCGCGGCACCATCCTGGACCGCAACGGCGAGGTGGTGGCCACCAGCATCACCAGCTACACGGTGCAGCTCCTCCCCGGCGACAGCACCATCATCCTGCAGACGCTGCGCGACCTGGCGCCCTTCGTGGGGCTGGCGGGGAGCGACATCGAGCGGCTGATGGCGGCGCGCAACAAGCGCCCGCACGACCTGCTGGAGATCACCGACCGCGCCACCTACTCGCAGGCGGCGGCGATCGAGGAGCGCCGCGCCGCCTTCCCCAACCTGATGGTGATCGAGCGGCCGATGCGCTACTACCCGGCCGGCGCGGCGATCGGGCACCTGGTGGGCTACGTCACCGAGATCACCCGCGAGCAGCTGAAGCAGAAGCCTTACGCCGAGCGCAACTACCGGCAGGGGAGGCTGATCGGCCAGGCGGGGATCGAGAAGCAGTACGAGACCACGCTCACCGGCGAAGACGGCGCGCGCTACGTGGAGGTCGACGCCAAGGGCCGCGTGGTGAACCCGCGCGCCTCGGTCGCCGCGCTCGACCCCGAGCCCGGCAACCCGATCCGGCTGACCATCGACGTGCGGCTGCAGGAGTACATCCACAGCATCTTCCCCGACACCATGAAGGGCGCCGTGGTGGCGATGGTGCCCAGCAGCGGCGAGGTGCTGGCGCTGTACAGCCACCCCACGTACGACCCCAACGCCTTCGTGGGCCGCATCCCGCCGGACCTGTGGCGGGCGCTGAACACCGACCCCAACAAGCCGCTGCTGAACCGCACCATCACCGCGCTCTACCCGCCGGCGTCCACCTTCAAGACGGCCACGGCGGCCATGGGCGTGCGGCTGGGGCTGGTGACCAAGACCACGCAGATGCCGATCCCCTGCACGGGGGGGATGGCGTACGCGGGACGCTACGCGCGCTGCTGGAACCACTCGGGGCACGGCTACCTGGACCTGGCGCACGCCATCGAGAAGTCGTGCAACGTGTACTTCTACCAGCTGGGGATCCGGATCGGGCTGAACAACCTGGCCATGCTGGCCACGCGCATCGGCTTCGGGCACCGCACGGGGATCGACCTGCCGGCCGAGGTGAGCCCGATCTTCCCCAAGAACGCGGCGTGGTACCGGAGCTACTTCAAGGTCCCGCCGCAGCCCAGCGACGTGATGAGCCTGGCCATCGGGCAGGGGCCCAACTCGCAGACCGTGCTGAACATGGCCAGCTTCTACGCCGCGCTGGCGGGCAACGGCCGCGGCGTGCCGCCGCACCTGGTGGCCACCGACAGCCTGGCCAACCGCGCGCCCAACATCGACACCGGGCTGAACCCCGAGCAGCTCACCAACCTGTGGGCGGGGCTGCAGCTGGTGACCGAGGAAGACGGCACGGCGGTGCAGAGCTCGCTCGCGCGCTACAAGCTGTACGGGAAGACGGGGACGGCGCAGAACCCGCAGGGCCCCGACCACGGCTGGTTCGCGGGCTTCGCCGGGGTCCCCAACGGGCCGCCCGAGATCGTGGTGGCGGTGATCGTGGAGCACGGCCTGCACGGCGACGCGGCCGCGCCGCTCGGCGCCAAGATCGTGAACTTCTACCTGGACCGGCTGCACCATCACCCGTTCGACCCCACGCCCACCTGGGGCGAGCGGATCCGCGCCGGCACCGTGAGCGGCTTCGATCCGCCGGGGCGCATCCTCATCCCCGCCGGGCTTCGGACGACCCAGGCCGGCTCGGGCGAGGGCGACAAGAACAAGACGTGACGACGGCGCGGCGCCGGGGGCCATCCTCCGGCGCCGCGGTCTCGTCCACGAACCGCAACTCCATGAACACGGAGCAACGGAGAACCACGGAGACCACGGAGAACCGCGGTGCCGTCATCCGTGGGCTCCGTGCCCTCCGTGACTCCGTGTTCACGCAGTAGATGCCGGCACCACCACGGCACTCGGCTTGACTGAGGCGTTGCGGCGGGCCAAGTTGTCGCGCTTCTCCCGCCCGGGGCAGATGCCCGGGCGGGCCACCGAATTTGGCAAGAGGCATGGCGAACCGAACCCCCACGAAGCGCACGGCCGCGGCGCTCATCCCGCATGGGCTGAGCCGCGAGCAGCTTCTGGAGATGTACCGGCTGGTGCGGCTCACCCGCTCGCTCGAAGAGAAGCTCGAGATCCTCTTCAAGCAGAGCAAGGTGATCGGCGGACTCTTCCGCTCGCTGGGGCAGGAGGGCGAGAGCGTGGCCAGCGCCTTCGCCCTGCGCCGGCGTGACGACGGCACCGGCGACGTGCTGAGCCCGCTGATCCGCAACCTGGGCAGCATGATCACCATCGGCGCCACGCCGGGCGAGGTGGTGCGGCAGTACATGGCCAAGGCCGACAGCCCCGCGCGCGGCAAGGAGCTGAACATCCACTTCACCGACTACAGGCGCGGCTTCATCGGGCAGATCAGCCCGCTGGGCGACATGGTCCCGGTGATGGCGGGGGTCACCCTGACCTTCAAGCAGCGCGGCGAAGACCGGGTCGGCATGGTCTACATCGGCGACGGGGCCACCAGTACCGGCGCCTTCCACGAGGGGATCAACTTCGCCGCGGTGCAGAAGTGCCCGCTGGTTGTGATCGTGGAGAACAACGGCTGGGCGTACTCGACGCCCACGCGGATGCAGACGGCCGCGAAGTCCTTCGCCGACAAGGCGGCGGGGTACGGCGCCGCGGCCGACCGGGTGGACGGCAACGACATGCTGGCCGTCTACGGCGCCGCGAAAGCGGCCGTCGAGCGCGCGCGGAGCGGCGGGGGCGTCACCCTGATCCAGGTGGACACCTACCGCCGCAAGGGCCACGCGCAGCACGACGCGCAAACGTACATGGACCCGGCCGAGATCGACCGCTGGGCCACCCAGAACGACCCCATCGACCGCTACGTGGCCACGCTCACCGGCAACGGCTGGGCGGCGCAGAAGGAGCTGGCCGAGATCGACCTGGCGCTCGACCGCGAGCTGGACGCCGCCATCGCCGAGGCGGAGCGGAGCCCGCTCCCCGACGCGCAGGAGGCGCGCACCGACGTGGTAGCCGGCGGGCCCGTGCCCGGCCACTGGTACCGCCTGGACCCCCCCGACCCCCGCATGGCCTGATGGCGAACGCAACGCTCAGCAAGCAGAAGCCCGACCACGTCCGCCTGACCGAGCAGGGGAAGCCCGTCACCCTCCTGGAGGCGATCCGCGAGGGGCTGTGGGAAGAGATGGAGCGCGACCCCAGCGTGTTCCTGATGGGCGAGGACATCGGGGTGTACGGCGGCGCCTTCAAGGTGACCGAGGGGATGCTCGACGCCTTCGGCGGCTTGCGCGTGGTGGACACGCCGATCAGCGAGATCGGCTTCACCGGCGCGGCGGCGGGGGCGGCGCACATGGGGATGCGCCCGGTGGTGGAGATGCAGTTCATCGACTTCATCGGCTGCGCCTACGACATCATCACCAACTACGTGGCGACGTCCAGGTACCGCGGCAGCGGCCCGGTGCCGATGGTGATCCGCGGGCCCAGCGGCGGCTACGTGCGCGGCGGGCCCTTCCACTCGCAGAACCCCGAGGCGGCGTTCTTCCACACGCCCGGCCTCAAGATCGTCTACCCCTCCACGGCGTACGACGCGAAGGGGCTGATCAAGGCGGCGATCCGCGACGACGACCCGGTGCTCTTCTTCGAGCACAAGTGGCTCTACCGCCGTCCGCAGCTGCGCGAGGTGCTGCCGAACGAGGACTACACCGTTCCCCTCGGCAAGGCGCGTACGCACCGCGAGGGGAAGGACCTGACCATCGTCACCTACGCGGCGATGGTGCACAAGAGCGCCGAGGCGGCCGAGGTGCTGGAGAAGGAGGACGGGCTCAGCGTGGAGATCATCGACCTGCGCACCCTCCTCCCTCTGGACGAGGACGCGATCGTGGAGAGCGTGAAGAAGACCAACCGGCTGCTGATCGTGCACGAGGACACGCGCACCGGGGGGATCGCGGGCGAGATCGCGATGCGGGTGAGCGAGAAGGCGTTCGAGTGGCTGGACGCGCCGATCCAGCGCGTGACCGCCATCGACGCGCCCATTCCCTATTCGCCGCCGCTGGAGGACTACTTCCTGCCGCAGACCGACGACGTGGTGAAGGCGGCGCGCTGGCTGGCTAACTACTGAGGGGAGAGGGGACAGGGTACAGGGGACAGCGGGCGGGGGATCTCGCCGCGTCTCCGGGCTCTGTCCCCGCGACGGCCGTTGCCGGCTGTCCCCTGTCCCCTGTTCCCTGTACCCTGGGTTTCTGATCATGGCCCGAGTCGAAGTCCCGATGCCCCAGATGGGCGAGTCGATCGCCGAGGGGACGGTGTCGGTGTGGCGGAAGAAGGTCGGCGACCGCGTGGAGCGCGACGAGCCGATCATGGAGATCTCCACCGACAAGGTGGACGCCGAGATCCCCTCCCCCGTGGCCGGCGTTCTCGCCGAGATCGTGGTGAACGAGGGGCAGACGGTGGAGGTGGGCACCGTGGTCGCCTTCATCGAGACCGAGGCCGGGGCCGTGGCCGCCGCGCCCGCCGCCGCCCCTTCGGACCCCGCCGCCGGCGTCCCCGGCGAGCAGCCGACCACGCTCCCCGAGGCCGCGGCCGGGCAGCCCGAGGCGCGCGAGGTGGCGAACGCCGGCGGCGCCCCCGCGCAGGCCGCCGCGTCCGCGCCGGTGCAGACGGCGCAGCAGGGCGGCGCGTCGAGCAACGGCGGCCCGCAGACGGCCGAGGAGCGGCTGCGCACGCGCTCCACCCCGCTGGTCCGCAAGATCGCGGCGGAGCACGGCGTGGAGGTCAGCGCGGTGCAGGGGACCGGGCGCGCCGGCCGCGTGACCAAGGAAGACATCCTCAAGTACGTGGAGGAGCAGAAGGCGGCTCCCGCGACGGCCGGCGCGTCCGCCGGCGGGGCGACGGCGCCGCCCGCGCAGCGCCCGGCCGCGCCCGCGAAGGTCTCGACGGGTGACGAGGGGCCGTTCGACTGGGACGAGTTCTACGGCCACGTCCATCACCCCGAGGTGAAGGCCGGGCCGAACGACCGCGTGGAGCCCGCCGACCGGATCACGCAGATCATCGCGCAGAACATGGTGCTGTCCCGGCGCATCTCGCCGCACGTGCACAGCTACTTCGAGGTGGACTACACCCGCATCGACCACGTCCGCGCGAAGAACAAGAAGGTGTGGGCCGACCAGGGGGTGAAGGTCACCTACACGCACTTCATCGCGTGGGCGGTGGCGCGGGCGCTGCGCGAGCACCCCAAGCTGAACGCTTCCTTCGGCAACAACGAGGTGATCTACCGCGCCGAGGTGAACCTCGGCATCGCGGTGGCGATCGACAACGGATTGATCGTGCCGGTGGTGAAGGGCGCGGACGAGCTGTCGCTGGTGGGCCTGGCCAAGCGCGTGAACGACGTGGGGAGCCGCGCTCGCAACCGCCAGCTGAAGCCGGACGACATCCAGGGCGGTACCTTCACCATCACCAACCCGGGGATCTTCGGGACCACGATCGGCTTCCCGATCATCAGCCAGCCGCAGGTGGCGATCCTGGGCGTGGGCGGGGTGGAGATGCGTCCCGCGGTGATCAGCGACGAATACGGCAACCACGCCATCGTCCCCCGCAAGCGCGGCTACATCTCGCTGGGCTACGACCACCGCCTGGTGAACGGCGCCGACGGCGACCAGTTCCTGGCCCGCGTGAAGCAGCTGATGGAGACCTTCCCCGAGACGGCGTGATCCTCGGGAACGGCGGATGGATGGACGAGCGGCCCCGGGGAGCGATCTCCGGGGCCGCTTGGCGTTCCGGCTGGACGATGATCCGATCGTCCGGGCCGGCATTCCTCCGCGCCGGGATTTGTCCAGGGCGGCTGAAGCCACGGCTACAACGGCCCGAAGTCCGCCTTCGCGGACTCGCACTCGAGCATCGCCGCGACGTGCCGTGGCCTCGTGGCGGTGGGTTGAAACCCGCCGCTGGAACATCGGAATGTCCGCCTGCGCGGACTCCTGCCCCGGCATCGCGCGTCGACAACTCGAGCGGAGTTCTCCCCCTCCCCCGCGGAGCGCCCGCGGAGCGCGGGGAGGGGGCGAGGGGAGGGGGCTGCCGCGGCCGCGCCGATGAACGACGCAGCGGACGGATCCACATCCCGGACCCGCGGTGCGCTTGCCCGACGCGAATGGCTCCTTTATCCTCCCTGCGGTGTAATCCTTCCCGAACGCTTTTCGTCCCCACCCATCGCCCAGACGAGATACCAATGTACGAGCAGCCAGCTTACGGGTACGCGCAGCCACAGCCTGTGATGGGGATCGCCAGCGAGCGGAGGGCGCAGTTCATCACGCGCACCTACTCGCACCTGCTGGTGGCGATCCTGGGCTTCGTCGGCGTGGAGGTGGCCCTGTTCAAGAGCGGGGTGGCGCTGCCGATGGCGCAGGCGATGCTCAGCACCAGCTGGCTGCTGGTCCTGGGCGGCTTCATGGTGGCCGGCTGGCTGTTCAGCAGCATGGCCGCGCGCGCCCAGACCCGCGCCATGCAGTACGCCGCGCTCGCCGGCTACGTCCTGGCCGAGGCCGTGTTCTTCGTGCCGCTGCTGGTGATCGCCGAGATCAGCGCGCCCGGCGCCATCGGGAGCGCGGCGCTGCTCACGCTGGTGGGCTTCGGCGCGCTCACCGGGATCGCCATGACCACCGCGAAGGACTTCACGGTGATGGGCGGAATGCTGCGCTGGGCCGGAGCGAGCGCGCTGCTGCTGATCGCGGGGAGCGTGATCTTCGGCTTCCAGCTGGGGATGCTCTTCTCGTTCGCGATGGTGGTGTTCGCGGGCGCCACCATCCTCTACAGCACCAGCAAGATCCTGCGCACGTACCCGGAAGACCGCTACGTGAGCGCGGCGCTGGAGCTGTTCGCCTCGGTGGCGCTGATGTTCTGGTACATCCTCCGCATCTTCTCGTCGCGGCGGTAGGTCTGTAGCGCAGGGCTGGAACACAGCCGCCGACTGCGGGAGGATCAAGGATGGCGGCCCCGAAGAGCATTCTTTGGGGCCGTTGCTGGTATCAAAACGGCTCATCGCAACTCACCGGCGCGATTGCACCCGCGGCTCTCGGGACCGCCGGTCACCCGGCATCGTACTCGCGGATAATCTTGCTGTGCGGGAGCACCTGCCACGGCGGTTCACACCATGAACACTTTACAAGGTGGACCATCCACTTCCCACCCGCGTCAACGCTCCCGGTTTCCGCGAATCATACTGGAACACACCGGGATGGTTTCTCTCGTTGCAGGTGGGATAGCGTTCACCGGTTTTGTGCTGATGAACCCGTCGTTATTGCACCGTTCGCCGTTAACGAGCGCTTATCTCTCCTTTTTTGTCGTCTCCTTCATTCCGTTCGAGTGGGTCCGGTGGCGCAAGCGGCTTCTTCTGGTGATCGAAGAGATCAGACCTTTGGCCGAGAAGGGCAGCTGCACGTTTGGCGGCTTCAGAGACATTCACGTGCGGTTGTCAATTGGCGTTCGCAACTGGCCGATGATGCTCTGCGGCTTGCTTGTTTGCGTGCTTGGCACTGTCACCCTGAAGAATGATCCGAAGTACAATTATGACTGGTTGCAACTAACCTCATTTCAACTGCCGTTCTTCGTCTGCGGCTGTGCTGCGTACGGATTGCTCTTCTTTTTCTGGTTTCAGCACATACTCGTGCGTGAGCCCTTGAGGCCGCAGTTCCTGAATTCTGGGAAGAACGCCATTCGCCGATTGACCGAGGTGTCGTTGCGTGTGGCAGTGCTCACATTCGCCGGATATGTGGGCCTCTTCATTGCCGTGTGTAATTGCTCACCGCGCCAGTTTGGGAGCGTGGTGTTTCCGGAACAAGCGATTACCCCAACCGTTCCGTGGCTGAGAGCGCTCGCACTTTTCCCGTTTCTTACGATGGTGCTGGGTATGACTCAGGTCCACCATTTTCAAAAGGAGCTCAAGGCCGTTCGTCTTCGTGCGCTTGGAGCAGAGAGGCGGAGAACTCTCGGTCATTTTTCATCGACCGGCGATTTATCCATCGCAAAGGGGTTCTTCGAGTTGGAGAATCAGATCGACAGTTCTCGAGAATGGCCAGTTAACCTCTAATCAGCACTTCTGTTCGTCGTTTCTCTTCTGACTGCTCTCGTTCAACTCAACGCGTTGCTTCATCCGAAATAGCTCGTGTGCGCGTGTCGCACCGGGGGTTGCGCC
>DASSME010000515.1:0-6265 GCA_035689035.1 Longimicrobium sp.
AGCACCGGCGCTTCTTCACCGAGCTGCTGGGCGACGTCACCGAGCCGACGGCGCCCTTCGGGCTGCTGGACGCGCGCGGCGACGGCAGCGGCATCGAGGAAGCCGCGGTGCTGGTGGACGCGCGTCTCGCCACGCGGCTGCGGGAGCGCGCGCGGGCGCTGGGGGTGAGCGCGGCCACGCTTTGCCACGTGGCGTGGGCGCGCGTGCTGGCCGCCGCCTCCGGCCACGACGACGTGGTGTTCGGCACCGTGCTCTTCGGCCGGATGCACGGGGGCGAGGGCTCCAACCGGGTGATGGGGCCCTTCGTCAACACCCTGCCGGTGCGCGTCCGCCTGGGCGGCGTGGGCGCCGAGGCGAGCGTGCGGCAGACACACGTCGTGCTGGCCAGGCTGCTGCGCCACGAGCACGCCTCGCTGGCGCTGGCGCAGCGCTGCAGCGGCGTGGAGGCGCCGGCGCCGCTCTTCACCTCGCTCCTCAACTTCCGGCACAGCGCGCGCAAGCCGCGCCCCGCCTCGGCCCCCGCGGCGCCCCGCGTGTTCAGCGGGATGCGGCTGCTGCACGGCGAGGAGCGCACCAACTACCCGCTGGCGCTCTCGGTCGACGACCTGGGCGACGGCTTCCGCCTCAAGGCCCAGGTCCTTTCCGAGTCGCTCGACCCGCGCCGCGTCTGCGAGTTCACGCACCGCGCGCTGGAAGAGCTGGTGGAGGCGCTGGAGAGCGCGCCGGGGCGGGCGGTGGGCACCCTCGACGTCCTCCCCCGGGAGGAGCGCGCCCGCGTGCTCGAGGAGTGGAACCGCACCGACGCGCACTACCCGGGCGACGCCTTCGTCCACGAGCTCTTCCAGGCCCAGGCGCGGCGCACCCCCGACGCCACCGCGGTGGCGTTCGAGGGGGCGTACCTCACCTACGCCGAGCTGAACCGGCGCGCCAACCGGCTGGCGCACCACCTCCGCGCGCTGGGCGTGGGCCCCGACGTGCGGGTGGGGGTGTGCGTGGAGCGGGGGCTGGAGATGATGGTGGGGGTGGCGGCGGTGCTCAAGGCGGGGGGCGCGTACGTGCCGATGGACCCGGGGTACCCGCGCGAGCGGCTGGAGCACATGCTCGCCGACAGCGCCCCGGCGGCGGTGCTCACGCAGACGGCGGTGCGCGGCCGGCTGGGGAACACCGGCGCGCCGGTGCTGGAGCTCGACGCGGCGGCGCCGGCGTGGGCCGGGTGCCCCGACACCGACCCCGGGCGCGGCGCGCTCACCCCCGACCACCTGGCGTACGTGATCTACACCTCGGGGAGCACCGGGCGGCCCAAGGGGGTGATGAACCCGCACCGCAACGTGGCCTGGCTCCTCTCGGCGACCGATGCCTGGTACCGCTTCGGGGCGACGGACGTGTGGGCGCTCTTCCACTCCTACGCCTTCGACTTCTCGGTGTGGGAGATCTGGGGGGCGCTGGCCTTCGGCGGGCGGCTGGTGGTGCTCCCGGCCGAGGTCACCCGCGACGCCGAGGCGCTCTACCGCCGGGTGTGCGACGACGGGGTCACGGTGCTGAACCAGACCCCCAGCGCCTTCTACCCGTTCATCCAGGCGCAGGCGTCCAGCGGCCGCGCGCACCGGCTGCGCCACGTGGTGTTCGGGGGCGAGGCGCTGGAGGTGCCGCTGCTGCGCCCCTGGTTCGAGCGGAACGGCGACACCGCCCCGCGGCTGGTGAACATGTACGGGATCACCGAATCGACCGTGCATTCCACCTACCGGCCGCTCACCCGGGCCGACGTGGACCGCGCCGGCCCCAGCCCGATCGGGGTGCGCATCCCCGACCTGCGCACCTACCTGCTGGACCCGGCGGGCGAGCCGGTGCCGGTGGGGGTCCAGGGCGAGCTCTACGTCGGCGGCCTGGGGGTGGCGCGCGGCTACCTGGGCCGGCCCGAGCTGACCGCCGAGCGCTTCGTGGCCGACCCGTTCGGAGGCGAGCCGGGGGCGCGGCTGTACCGCTCGGGCGACCTGGCGCGGTGGCGGCCGGACGGGACGCTGGAGTACCTGGGCCGGGCCGACCACCAGGTGAAGATCCGCGGCTTCCGCATCGAGCTGGGCGAGATCGAGGCGCGGCTGCGCGAGCACGCCGGGGTGCGCGAGGCGGTGGTGATCGCCCGCGAAGACACGCCGGGCGAGAAGCGGCTGGTGGCGTACCTGGCCGGCGACGCCACGGCCGGCGCCGAGGCGCTCCGCGCGCACCTGCGCGAGACCCTTCCCGACTACATGGTGCCCGCCGCGTACGTGCGGCTGGAGCAGTGGCCGCTCACCCCCAACGGCAAGCTCGACCGCAAGGCGCTCCCCGCCCCCGAGGGCGAGGCCTTCGCCGCCCAGGAGTACGAGGCGCCCGTCGGCGAGACCGAGCAGGCGCTGGCCGAGATCTGGGCCGAGGTGCTGGGGGTGGAGCGGGTCGGGCGCTGGGACGACTTCTTCGAGCTGGGCGGGCACTCGCTGCTGGCGGTGCAGGTGATCTCGCGGGTGCAGCAGGTGCTCGAGGTGGAGCTCGAGCTGGGCGAGCTGTTCAACCGGCCGGTGCTCAAGGAGCTGGCGCGCGAGCTGGAGACCGCCGCGCGCTCCGAGCTCCCGCCGATCGAGCCCGCCCCCCGCGACCAGCGGGTGCCGCTGTCGTTCGCGCAGCAGCGGCTCTGGTTCCTGGAGCAGCTGGGGAACCTGGGGAGCGCCTACAACATCCGCCGGCACCGGCGCTTCCGCGGCGGGCTGGACCGGGCGGCGCTGGCGCGCGCGCTCGACACCATCGTCGCCCGCCACGAGGCGCTGCGCACCACCTTCGCCGAGACCGACGGCGACCCCGAGCAGCGCATCGCCCCGGCGGACGCCGGGTTCCACCTGGTCGAGCACGACCTGGGCGACCACCCGGACCGCATGGCCGAGCTCGCCCGGATGATGGCCGAGGAGGGGCGCGGGCCCTTCGACCTGGAGCGGGGGCCCCTCATCCGCGGCCGGCTGGTGCGGCTGGCGGACGACGACCACGTGCTCCTGGTCACCATGCACCACATCGTGGCCGACGCCTGGTCCACCGGGGTCTTCTTCGGCGAGCTGGCCGAGCTCTACGCCGCGTACCACGACGGGCGCGAGGCGTACCTCCCCGAGCTGCCGGTGCAGTACGCCGACTACGCGGTGTGGCAGCGGCGCTGGGTGGAGGGCGAGGTCCTGGGCGAGCAGGCGGAGTACTGGACGCGCACCCTGGCCGGCGCCCCCGAGCTGCTGGAGCTCCCCACCGACCGCCCGCGCCCCGCGCAGATGGACCACGCCGGGGAGCGCTTTCCGGTGGGGCTCGACGAGGAGCTGACCGCGGCGCTCAAGGCGCTCTCGCGGCGGCACGAGACCACGCTGTTCATGACGCTGCTGGCCGGGTGGGCGGCCGTGCTGGGCCGCCTCTCGGGGCAGGACGACGTCGTGGTCGGCAGCCCCATGGCGGGGCGCGGGCGCCGCGAGATCGAGGAGCTGATCGGCTTCTTCGTGAACACCCTGGCGCTGCGCGTGGACGTCTCGGGCGCCACGACCGTGGGCGGGCTGCTGCGGCAGGTGAAGAAGCGGGTGCTCGAGGCGCAGCACCACCAGGACATCCCCTTCGAGCAGGTGGTGGAGCGGGTCGACCCGGCGCGCAGCCTGGCGCACGGCCCGCTCTTCCAGGTCTCCTTCGCGTGGCAGAACGCGCCGCGCGGCGAGTCGATCCGCGTCCCCGGGCTGGCGGGCGAAGAGCTCGAGGCGGCCGCGCAGACCACCGCCAAGTTCGACCTGTCGCTCTCGCTCTCCGAGCGCAACGGCCGGATCCGCGGGAGCATCACCTACGCGACCGCGCTCTTCGACCGGGCGACGGTGGAGCGCTGGATCGGCTACCTGCGGCGCGTCCTGGCCGGGATGGCCGCGGGCGACACCCAGCCGGTGGGGCGGCTGGCGCTCCTCCCGCCCGACGAGCGCGCCCGGGTGCTGGAGGAGTGGAACCGCACCGACGCGGCGTACCCCGACGGCGCGTGCGCGCACGAGCTGTTCGAGGCGCAGGCGGCGCGCACCCCGAACGCCGAGGCCGTGGTCTTCGAGGGCGAGCGCCTGACCTACGCCGCGCTGAACGCGCGGGCCAACCGGCTGGCGCACCACCTCCGCGGCCTGGGCGTGGGGCCCGACGCGCGGGTGGGGATCTGCGTGGAGCGCGGCGTGGAGATGATCGTGGGGATGCTGGGGGTCCTCAAGGCGGGCGGCGGGTACGTGCCGCTGGACCCCGCCTACCCGGCCGAGCGGATCGCCTACATGCTCGCCGACAGCGCGCCCGTGGCGGTGCTCACGCAGCGCAGTCTGCGCGACCGGGTGGAGAACGCGGGCGTGCCGGTGCTGGAGCTCGACGCGGCCGAGCCGGCGTGGGCCGGCCGCCCCGGCACCGACCCGGCGCGCGGCGCGCTGGCGCCGGGGCACCTGGCGTACATGACCTACACCTCGGGGAGCACCGGGCGCCCCAAGGGGGTGGCCAACCCGCACGGCGGGCTGGTGAACCGCCTGGCCTGGATGCAGGAGCGGCACGCCCTGGAGGCGGGCGAGGGGGTGCTGCAGAACAGCTCCTTCAGCTTCGACGCCTCGGTGTTCGAGATCTTCTGGCCGCTGATGGTGGGCGGGCGGGTGGTGCTCCCGCGCCCCGAGGGGCACCGCGACCCCGAGTACCTCATCCGCCTGATCGGCGGCGAGGGGGTGAGCACGGCCTACTTCGTGGGCTCCATGCTGCAGCTCTTCCTGGAGTACGAGGGGGTGGAGCGCTGCGCGGGGCTCACCCGCCTGCTGGCCGGGGGCGAGGCGCTCCCGGCGGCGCTCGTCCAGCGCGTGCGCGAGCGGCTCCCCCGGGTGCGGCTGCACAACCTGTACGGCCCCACCGAGTCGGCCGTGTCGGTCTCGGGCGAGGCGGCCGAGGGCGACCGGGCGCTGGCCACCGTCCCCATCGGCCGGCCGGTGCCCAACGTCCGCGTCTACCTGCTGGACGCGGCGGGCGAGCCGGTGCCGGTGGGGGTGGCGGGCGAGATGTACGTGGGCGGCGCGCAGCTGGCCCGCGGCTACGTGGGCCGCCCCGGGCTCACCGCCGAGCGCTTCCTTCCCGATCCGTACGGCGCCGGGCCGGGGGCGCGGCTGTACCGCACCGGCGACCTGGCGCGGTGGCGGGCGGACGGGCGGATCGAGTTCCTGGGCCGCATCGACTTCCAGGTGAAGGTGCGCGGCTTCCGCATCGAGCCGGGCGAGATCGAGGCGCGGCTGGCGGAGCACGCGGGGGTCGCCGAGGCGGTGGTGGTCGCCCGCGAAGACACCCCGGGCGACACCCGCCTGGTGGCGTACTGGGTGGGCGAGCCGGTCGAGGCCGAGGCGCTCCGCGCGCACCTGGGCGAGGCGCTCCCCGAGTACATGGTGCCCTCCGCCTTCGTGCGGCTGGAGGAGTGGCCGCGCACGCCCAACGGCAAGGTGGACCGCCAGGCCCTCCCCGCCCCCTCGGGCGAGGTGTACGCGCGCCGCGGCTACGAGGCGCCGCTGGGCGAGACCGAGCAGGCGCTGGCCGAGGTCTGGCGCGAGGTGCTCGGCATCGAGCGGGTGGGCCGCTGGGACGACTTCTTCGAGCTGGGCGGGCACTCGCTGCTGGCGGTGCGGGTGATCTCGCGGATGCGGCAGCGGGGGCTGCACGCCGAGGTGCGCTCGCTGTTCACCGCGCCCACGCTGGCGGGGCTGGCGGCGGCGGTGGGTGGCGAAGCGACCGGGGTGCGGGTGCCGCCCAACCGCATCCCCGACGGGTGCGCCGCCATCACCCCCGAGATGCTCCCGCTGGTCGAGCTCTCGCAGGCCGAGATCGACCGGGTGGTGGCGGCGGTGCCGGGGGGCGCGGCCAACGTGCAGGACATCTACCCGCTCGCGCCGCTGCAGGAGGGGGTCCTCTTCCACCACCTGATGGCGGGCGAGGGCGACCCCTACCTGCTGGGCTTCCTCTACGCCTTTGCCGGCCGCGAGGGGCTGGACCGCTACCTGGGCGCGCTGCGGGCGGTGGTGGAGCGCCACGACACGCTGCGCACGGCCGTGCTCTGGGAAGGGGTGCGCGAGCCGGTGCAGGTGGTGTGGCGCCGCGCGCCGCTCCAGGTGGAGGAGGTGGAGCTGGACCCGGCGGACGGCGACGTGGCCGAGCAGCTCTACGCGCGCTTCGACCCGCGCCACCACCGCATCGACGTGCGCCAGGCGCCGATCATGCGCGCCCACGTGGCCCG
>DASSME010000516.1:0-3629 GCA_035689035.1 Longimicrobium sp.
GAGCGCGTCGGCATCACCCCCTTGGACACGGCCGACCTGGTGCCGCCGCAGCGCGGGATGCGGGTCCAACGCTCTCCAACCCGCGGCCGTAACCCGATCGAATCACCGCGACAGCTGGGGCATCGCTGTCCCACTGCGACCGGTTCGAACCCCTGCTGAACCCATTCAGACGTTCGGACGAGCGCTCGATCGCGGAAGGTGGACGGCCGTGAGGACGATGTTCGAACGAGGCTCGAATGCTCCGATCGTCCGCGGGATTACATCCTATCCATTTGCACTGCAACGGGTTAGATGTATTGAATTCGGAAATCTGATGGGTGGGTGATGCGGGGGTGCCGCACGGCTGCTGGGGTTTAATGTCCAGTTAAGAATCCAAATAAAACCTTTTCGGGGTTCGGGCCGTCTTAATACGCGAGCACCATGAACGGTGCCTCAAACCTGGAAAACCCCGAGCCGACCGAGGCCATCATGAACAAGAGCATCGCCAACACCGTCCGCGCCGCCTTCGCCCTCTTCCTGCTGGGCCTGGGCCTGTACGCCGGAGTCGACAGCCTGGTGGCCAAGGAGCTGGCCAGCCGCGGGCTGAGCAGCTGCGGGAGCGCCGAGAACCCCTGCGCGCTGGCCCCGCTCACCGTCACCACCGCGAGGCCCTCGGGCCGCATGGTGAGCTCCACCGCCGCCGACCAGGGCGGCGCGAAGGTCCTGGGTGCCGCCCCGGCGGGCGCCCTCCTGAACGCGATCTCCGAGAGCTGACCTCTCACCCACCCTCGGACTCGCTTTCCAGATAGATGCCCCGGCGCCGCACTGCGGCGCCGGGGCCGTTCTGTTCAATCGCTTCTCCCACCTCGCGATTCAGCACGTCCATACCCCGCTGGCGGTCGGCACGGAATGGTGCGCGGCCGGCGCCCGTGCACTCTTTTGTTTCCGACGCGGGGCTGTCATTCGTCTGAAGAGAAATCGATAAACTGCCGTAGGGTAATGGGTTAGGTCATCTTTCCGAACACCGTACGGCGTGGCACTCCGCCTGCCTTCACGGGGCGCACTCCCGCACGCCGGCCGGCATCACCCGTCGCACACCCAAGGGTGCGCGCGGATGGCCGGCGTGCGCCGCACCCACCCGACCCCCGTGAGGACCCTCCGATGCACCACCGTCTCAAGCGTCTGTCCCTCGTGCTCGCCGCCCTTGCGCTGGCGGGCTGCTCCGGCGACCTGCTGAGCCCGGCCGGCGCGCGCCGCGCCATCATCCCGCCGGCGCACGACCCCATCATCTTCGTGCACGGCTGGCACGGCACCGCCTCCACCTGGACCACCATGATCGGCCGCTTCAAGGCCGACGGGTATACCGACGCGGAGCTGGTCAACTTCACCTACAACTCCGACCAGTCCAACGCGACCACCGCCAAGCTCCTCGCCGCCAAGGTCGACTCGGTCCTGGCCGCGACCGGCGCCACCCGCGTGGACATCGTCAGCCACAGCATGGGCGGGCTGAACACGCGCTACTACGCCAAGAACCTGGGCGGCAGCGGCAAGATCGACGCGTTCGTGTCGCTGGGCGGGCCCAACCACGGCACGCAGACCGCGTACGCCTGCTTCACGACGGCGTGCCAGGAGATGTACCCCGGCAGCACCTTCCTGAAGAACCTGAACGCCACCGACGAGACGCCCGGCACGCCGCGCTACGCCACCTACTGGTCGCCGTGCGACGAGGTGATCAACCCCGACAGCAGCGTGCCGCTCACCGGCGCCGCCAACAACCAGACCGCCTGCCTCTCGCACAGCGCCCTGCACGAAGACGCCACCGTCTACGGGAAGGTCCGCGACTGGGTGAAGTGATCGACGGCGAACCGCTGAACTGCCGGTCACACGGAGCAGCGGAGAGCAACGGAGCAACGGAGAACCGCGATGAAGTTCTCCGTTGCTCCGTTCTTCCATGTGACCCGTTCAGCGATGCGGGTGGCTGAAACGACAGCCCGGGATTCGCGACGAACGGCCGCCGTGTGCGGGGCAGACGGCCACAAGCAGGGACAGACGGTGTCAAACTCGGAGTCCATCACGCGTTTAATGAAGACCCCTCAGCATCGTCCGCCGTTTCCGGAGCGCCTTGATGATCCGTCCGAATCCTGCCGCCCGCGCCACCGTCCTGCTCGTCCTCGCCACGCTCTTCGCGGGGTGCGACTCCGTCACCGGCGGCGGAGGCGGCGGAGGTGGCGACGGGCCGCGCTTCGCCACGCCGCTCGAGCTGCCGACCCTGGGGCTGGGCGCGGTGCAGGAGCGCATCACCTCGGAGCTGACGGTGCGCGGAAGCTGGGCGTACACGGGCACCCACCGCGACCCGAACAAGGCGCCGGGGAACGCGATCAAGGTGTGGAACGTGGCGGGCGCCCAGCCGGTGCTGGTCGATTCGGTGATCGTCCCCACGCCTCCCGAGCCGCCTGCCTTGCGCCTGCACCCGGAGTGGGCGCACCACGACGAGGACGGCGCCACCAGCACCGACCGCATCGGCGACGTGCAGGTGACGGACGACGGCGCGCTGCTGGTGGCCGCCACCGAGGGCGGCCCGGGGTCGATCCTGGTCTACTCGCTCGCCAACCCCGCCAAACCCGCGCTCCTCGCCCGCTTCGCGAACGAAGACACCGAGCCGGGCGTGCACACCGCCGAGGTGGCGCGGGTGAACGGGCACCTCTACGCCTTCCTGTCCATCGATCCGCGCGCGTCCACCGCCACCCCGGCGCGGCTGGTGATCGTGGACCTGGCGAACCCCGCGTCCCCGCAAATGGTGATGTCGCGGGTGATGGGGCGCCCGTACCAGCACGACGTGTTCGTGCGCGACGGCATCCTGTTCACCGCGCTCTGGCACGACGGGATCGGGATCTGGGACATCGGCGGCGGCGGCCGCGGCGGGAGCGTGGCCAACCCGGTGCTCATCTCGCGGCTGGAGCTGGCCAGCGGGTACGTGCACAACCTGCTCTGGCTGCGCGACCCGCACACCGGGGAGAAGCGCTGGCTGTTCGCGGGCGAGGAGCACCCGACGGAGCAGGGCTACCGCGGCGACGTGCACGTGGTGGACGCGGCCGACCTGGCCCACCCGCGCGAGGTGGCGTTCTTCCACGTGGAGGGCTCGGGCTCGCACAACTTCTCGGTGGACGAGGCGAACGGCATCCTGTACGCCGCCTTCTACTACGCCGGCGTGCGCGCGCTGGACGTGCGCGGCGACCTCTCCGCCTGCAGCGACGCCGCCCGCGCCGCCGACGGCCGCTGCGACCTGGGCGCCATGCACCGCGAGGCCGCGCGCGGGCTCGACAACGCCGCCCACACCAACGGCCGCGCGGTGATGGTGTGGGGCGTACAATACGCGGGCGGCGTCCTCTACGCCTCGGACATCTGGGGCGGCCTCTGGAAGCTGGACGCCTCGGCCGTGCGGTAGCGGGCAGCTCCCGTCGCACGCATCCATCCGCGGGGACGGCGGAGCCCTCGGACGTGCAAGAACCCCCTTCCCGGGTGAACCGGGAAGGGGGTTCTTTCGCTCACCGTCCGCTGTCGCGGCGTTCCACGCACCGGGGCCGAGCCGGAAGGCAGGGAGGTCGGATTCGCGTGCAGTTCTCCGCTGCTCCGTTGCTCTCCGCTGCTCC
>DASSME010000517.1:0-8623 GCA_035689035.1 Longimicrobium sp.
GTCCGAGCCGGCGCCCTTCTTCCGCGCGATCTTCGGGGTGCGCTACGAGGCGCGGTTGAAGACCAGGTTGTACTCCAGCGGCGCCGACAGGCGCGGCGACCGGATGGTGACGTGCATGGTGAGCGTGTGGCCGTCGGGCGAGATGGTGTAGGTGTTGGTGCGCGATCCGTCTTCGGCGCGGAAGGTCTGGATCAGGCGCTGGCCCTGCCACTCGGTGCTCAGGTCGAACTTCTCGCCGTCTTCGCGCGTCCACTTGACCGGCGTGCCGTTGCCCGGGCTCTGGATGGCGTGGCGCTGGTCGAAGGTGGTGCTCACCTGCTCGTTGGTGTAGTTGATCACCACGCGCTGGTACGCGGCGTTGGTGCGGCGCAGCCGGCCGCGCGCGATCGGGCGCGTGATGAAGCTCATCTTGTTCACGGCCGCCTCGATGGCGCGGTTGATGTCGTCGCTGTGCGCGCGGTCGAGGGTGAAGGTGCCGCGCATGCTGGACTCCTGCGCGGTGGCCGTGGCCAGCGGGAGCGCCAGCGCGGCAAGGGCGAGCAGGAGCGTGCGGGTCCGTTGACGGCGCATGGCTGAGCCTCCAAGATGCAGGGAAGTGGTGTTGCGGTGCGCGGCGCGGATTGGGGCGCCGGCCTGGCCGGGAGATGCCGCGCAATCTACACGCCGCACACGGGGCGCGGTAGGGCGCCGAAAGCATTCGTGTCCGCAAGGTTACACCGCCGCGTGCGCGGATGTTTCCTGAAACCCCGCCCCGCCCCCCGGCGTACCACCCATCATCCCCGCCGCGCCGCCCCGCCGGCGCGCGGCTTTCCCGTCCGTCGTTCGGCATACTCCTGACACCGACACCGAGGCTACCATGCCCGAGCAGGCCCGCGCCACGCGCATCCTTACCGACATCGACCCGCGCAGCTGGGAGCACCCGGCCGACCGCGCCGCGCTGAACGCGCTCCGCAAGATCCCCGTGTTCGACGAGGTGCTGCGCAAGCTGTACGGCGTGGTGGGCGAGCGGCAGGTGCGGCTGATGTTCCTGGCCAACGCGGTGAAGGTGAGCCCCACGCAGCACCCCCGGCTGCACCAGATCTGGGCCGACGTGCACCGCACCCTGGACGCGCCGGGGCAGTACCCGCTGTACGTGACGCAGAGCCCCACCTACAACGCCGCCGCGTGGGGGATGGACAAGCCCTTCGTGATCGTGCACTCCGAGCTGCTGCGCGACTTCACCGAAGACGAAGTGCGCTTCGTGCTGGGCCACGAGATGGGGCACGTGATGAGCGGCCACGCGCTGTACAACACCATGATGTGGCTGCTGCTGACGCTGCTCAACCGCGCCGGCGGCGGGATCATCGGGCTGGCGGCGCTCCCCGTGCTGCTGGCGCTGTTCGAGTGGAGCCGCAAGGCCGAGCTGAGCTGCGACCGCGCCGGGCTGCTGGCGGTGCAGGCGCCCGAGCCGGGGCTCAGCACCATGCTCAAGTTCGCCGGCGGCACCTTCAGCGAGACCAACCTGGCGGCGTTCATCGAGCAGGCCGAGGAGTACCGCGGCCAGAACGAGCTGGTGGACCAGGTCTTCAAGGTGATGAACGTGCTGTGGGCCACGCACCCCTTCCCGGTGATCCGCGTGGCCGAGATGCGCAACTGGTTCGAGAGCGGCGCGTACGAGCGGATCATGGCGGGCGACTATCGCCGCCGCAGCGACCCCGAGCCCAGCTACCGCGACGACGTGCAGGAGGCCGCAAAGTCTTACGGTGATTCGGCTAAGGAGACTTTCGGCGAGGCCGCCGAGAAGGCCCGCAAGATGGTGGATGGGTTCCGCGCGGGGTTCAACCGGGGGTAGCCGCGTGTCCATTGCGAGCCGATCCCTTGTAGCTTCTGGATCGTAGCGGTATCGATGTTGCGTAGGGGCCCGTCAGCGCGGACGGGCCGCGCTGCCAAGAACCGCCGATCCGGAGAGCGGAGACATGAACAAGTCGGACTTCGTCGACATGGTGGCCGAGAAGGCCGAGCTCACCAGGGCAGCGGCTGCGCGCGTGGTGGATGCGATTTTCGACACCGCGGGCGGCGCCATCTCCGAGGCGGTTCACGCCGCGGGGTCGCTGTCCATCCCGGGCTTCGGGAAGTTCACCAAGCGCACCCGCACGGCCCGCACCGGCCGCAACCCGCGCACGGGTGCCGAGATCAACATCCCCGAGCGCACCACGGTGGGCTTCAGCGCGGGGCGTGGGCTCAAGGAGCAGCGCAGCACCAGCCGCCGCAAGAACCCGCTGACCACCGCGGCCGGCGCCGCCGCGGGGGCGGCCCTGGGCGCGGCCGCCGCCAACGCCGCCACGCGCGGCTCGCGCAGCGGTTCGTCGGGTGGCGGCGGCGCGTCGAAGAGCGGTGGCAGCAGCTCGCGCAGCGGCGGGTCGTCGAGCAAGAGCAGCTCGGGGAGCAAGAGCGGCGGGTCCAAGAGCGGCGGCAGCTCGTCGAAGAGCAGCGGCAGCAGCTCGCGCGGCGGCGGGTCGTCCAGCAAGAGCAGCAGCTCGGGGAGCAAGAGCGGCGGCTCCAAGAGCGGCGGGTCGTCGAGCAAGAGCAGCTCGGGGAGCAAGAGCGGCGGGTCGTCCAGCAAGAGCAGCAGCTCGGGCAGCAAGAGCAGCGGCTCCAAGAGCGGCGGGTCGTCGAGCAAGAGCAGCTCGGGGAGCAAGAGCGGCGGATCGAAGAGCGGTGGGTCCAAGAGCGGCGGCGGCAGGTAGTCTCTGATCCGCGCCTTTCTCCGGGCTGACGGACGGGGCCGCATCCCACACCCGGGATGCGGCCCCGCCGCTTTTTCATCGTGCGCGCACCGGCGGGTTTCGTCGCCGGGATCGACATCGCCGGCAACTCATCCTCATACCAGATCCCGGAAATACCGTTGTTGCACCGGCACCGCCAAATACGTCACACGGAGCAACGGAGTGCAACGGCGGACCAGGTGTGGGGATGAGGGGGCCCGTTACAACAGCCCGCAGGCGATGATGCGGGCGACGATCTTCTCCTGGCGGAAGCGGGATTCGAGCTCCTGGCGGTAGAGGCGCCACCACTCGCGCTCCTGGTGCTCGGCCATCACCTCGGCCACCACCATGTCGTCGCGCGTGGTGTCGCCGTCCTCGTCCTTCCACAGGCCCACGGCGGGGGAGCGGGCGTAGAAGGTGACGCCGCCGAAGCGCTCCGCCAGCTCGGTGCGCACCCGGGCGAAGGGATCGTGGCCGAACTCGTTGCCGTCGTTGTCGCGCAGCGGCAGCAGGATCTGGATCAGGTACATCGCTGGTGCGAAGGTGCGGGGTGCGGAGCGCGTGAACGTGGACCAGACGAAAGAGCCCCGCGGCTTGCGTGCCGCGGGGCTCATCGACCTCTGCCGCACCCGACCTCTACCGGTGGATCTCCACCAGCACGGGGTCGGAGAGGTAGACCGAGCGGGTGCTGGTGACCCGGTTCAGCACGCGGCGGAACCAGCTGGGGTCGCGCGGGCTGCCGCCGTTGGCCATCACCTGCCGCGCCAGGTCGATCACCTGCCCGTTGGCCATCCGCACGCATCCGTGGCTCTCGGCCTCGCCGAGCGAATCGGTCTCGCGCGTGCCGTGGATGTACAGGTCGGGCTCGTGGAAGAAGAGCTTCACCCGGCCCATCGGGTTGCGCGGGTCGCCGGGGTCGCGCGGGCGCTTGTTGCGGGCCCAGCGCGCGTCGGGCGGCACCCAGCGCGGGTTCCACACGAGGTGCCGGATGTGGAAGCGCCCCGTGGGCGTGGGGTGGTTCGGCTGCCCCACCGCCACCGAGTAGCTCCCCACCTGCTCGCCGTCGCGCATCACGTACAGCATGCGCTCGGACAGGTCCACCGAGAGGTAGTACTTCTCGCCCTCGATGCGCGCCGGCCCGTCGGTGGCGTGCGCGGGCACCGCCCCCGCCGCCAGGGCGACCGCCACCGCCGCTCCCGTCGCGAACCGTTTCACCACTTTCATATCTACCCTCCCTTCAACGATTTACGAGGCGTCCAGAGGAGGGGCGACATAGAAAGGATCGTGCCAAACGGATGGATTTGGACGTGGGGCCCAAGTCGATGCGAGGGGGCGGGTTGCGGGCCGGGTCACACCGAGCAAACGGAGCAGCGGAGAACCGCACGCGAATCCGCCGCGGTTCCGTTCTTCTCCGCTGCTCGCGTGGTCGTGATGCCACATCCGGCTGAACTGCCGAGGTGATTCTGAACTTCTGGGTGGAACGATTTACCGGGCTCAGCTCACCACGATCCTGTCCAGCGCGGCGCGGATCGAGGCGGTGAGCTTCTCGGCCAGGTCGGCCACGAAGGGCTGCTGCAGGATGGTGCCGTGGCTGCCGCCCACGCGGTGGATGGTGGAGCCGCCCAGCGCGCGGGTGGCCCAGAACTCCACGGCGCCGTCCGGCGGCACCGTGCGGTCGCTGGCGGCGGTGCGCACGTAGGTGAGGTGGCCCGGGTAGGGTGGGGGATCGTAGCCCACCAGCGCGCCCAGGTTGGCGCGGCGCACCCGGGTGAGGGTGAGGATCTCGTCCACGCGCGACAGCGGGAGCTGGCGCGGCGAGTTGACCTGCCGCACCGCCTCGACCGCCTGGTCGCGGTGCGGCAGCCGGCCGATGCGCTCGATGCGCACCAGCGACGCCAGCCCCCACCCCACCAGGTCGGCCACGATGCGCTGCAGCACGCGCGCGTGGTCCAGCAGCTCGGCGCGGTCCTGCCTGGGGTGCGGCACGCCGGTGTCCAGCAGCGCCACCAGCCCCACCTCGGCGCCTGCCGCGCGCAGCTGGCGCCCCATCTCCCACGCCACCATCCCCCCGAAGCTCCATCCCCCCAGCAGGTACGGCCCCTCGGGCTGCACCCGGCGCACGGCGTCGATGAAGAAGGCGGCGATCTCCTGCGCGGTGCCCAGCGGCGCCAGCCCGTCGTCGATGCCGCGCGCCTGCAGGCCGTACACGGGCTGGTCCGTGCCCATCAGCCCCGCCAGCGGGTGGTAGCACACCACGTGTCCGCCGCCCGGGGGCGCCAGGAAGAGCGGCGGCAGCGGCCCGTGCGGCTGCAGCGGGATCAGCGGCGGCTGCACCGAGGCGCCGTCGCCCGCCATCACCCGCGCCAGGCCGGCCACCGTGGGGGCGCGGAGAAGCGCGGCCAGCGGCAGGTCGCGCCCCATCTCCGTCCGCACGCGCGCCACCAGCCGGCTGGCGGTGATCGAGTTGCCGCCCAGGTCGAAGAAGTCGTCGTGGATCCCCACGCGGGGCAGCGACAGCGCCTCGGCCCAGATCGCGGCGAGCCGCGCCTCGGCCGGCGAGCGCGGCTGCGTGGCGATGCCGGCCGGCGCGGCCTCGGCGGGCGGGTCGGCGAGGGCGCGGCGGTCGAGCTTGCCTCCCGGGGTGCGCGGCAGCGCGGCGACCCAGGCGAAGGCGGCGGGGACCATCGCCTCGGGGAGGCGGGCGCGCAGGTGCTCGCGCAGCTCGGGCGCGGGGGGGCGCACGTCGCCCGCGGCCACCAGCCACGCCACCAGCCGCTTGCCGCCGCCCGCGTCCGCCCGGGCGTCCACCGCCGCGGCGGCGACGGCGGGGTGGGCGGCGAGCGCGGCCTCCACCTCGCCCGCCTCGATGCGGACGCCGCGCACCTTCACCTGCGCGTCCGCCCGGCCCAGGTGCTCCAGCGTGCCGTCGTCCAGCCAGCGCGCCACGTCGAGCGTGCGGTACATCCGCGACCCCGGCGGGCCCCACGGGTCCGGGGCGAAGCGCTCGGCGGTGAGCGCCGGCCGCCCCGCATAGCCGCGCGCCACCCCCGCGCCCGCCAGCCAGAGCTCGCCCGGCGCGCCAACGGGGGCGGGGCGCAGCGCGCCGTCCAGCACGTACGCCCGCCCGTTGGCCACCGGCGCGCCGATGGAGATCCGCCGCACGTCGCGCGGCACCTCCCAGGCGGTGGAGAAGGTGGTGTCTTCGGTGGGCCCGTAGACGTCGATCACCCGCCGCACGGCCGGCGCGGCGTGGAGCTCGCGCGCCAGCTGCGGCGCCACCGTCTCGCCGCCGATCATCCAGACGCGCACCGTGGGCGGCAGGCGGTTCTCGCGGATCAGCTCCGCGGCGACCGAGGGGACCACGAACGCCAGCCGCGGCGCGCGCCCGGGCGGCACCGGCTCCATCGGCCCGCCGGTGAGCACGAGGGTGCCGCCCCAGCTCAGGGTGCCGAAGATCTCCATCAGCACCGGGTCGAACCCTGCCGAGGTCCACGCGAGGACGCTGGCGCGGTCCTCCTCGTCCACCGCGTGCCGGATCCAGTCGATCAGCGCCACGGCGCCACGGTGCTGAAGCTCCACTCCTTTCGGGCCGCCGCTGCTCCCCGAGGTGGTGATGACGTACGCCAGGCTCTCGGGCGTCGCGCCGCCCTCCACGTCGTCCACGCCCTCGCCGGAGAGCTCCGCGCGGTCGAGCACCAGGGTGAGCAGCGCCGCCTGGCCGACCACGTCGCGCGACGCGGAATCGGTCAGCACGGCCGTGGCGCCGGCGCCGCGCAGGATGGCGGCGGCGCGGGCGGGGGGGTGCTGCGGATCGACGGGGACGAAGGCGGCGCCCGCCTTCAGCACCCCCAGCAGCGCGGCGACCAGGTCGGGCGTGCGCCGCATGCAGACGCCCACGCGCGCCTCGGGCCCCGCGCCCAGCCGCCGCAGCCGCCGGGCGATGCGGTTGGCGCGCGCGTTCAGCTCGCCGTAGGTCACCTCCGCCGCCTCGCCGAACGCGATGGCCACGGCGTGCGGACGCTCGCGCGCCTGCCGCTCGGCCAGGTGGTGGATGCAGCCGTCGGGGAACGGCCGGCCGGTGCGGTTCCACTCGACGGTGACGCGGCGGAGCTCGTCCGCGCCGGCCATCTCCACCCGCGCCAGCGGCTCCCCGGCGTCGGCCGCGAAGGCGCGGAGCGTGGCTTCGAGCCGGCCCAGGAGGCGGTACGCGGTGGGGGGCTCGTAGAGCGCGGTGGCGTACACCAGCTCCAGGTGCAGCCGGCCGCCCACCTCCTCCACCAGCAGCGTCAGGTCGAAGGCGGACGATCCGGCGTCCACCACCTCGAACGCCGTCTCCGCCCCGGCGAGGACGAGGGGGACGGAGGCGCCGTCGCTCATCGTGATCAGCGACTGCACCAGCGGCGGCCGCGAGGGATCGCGCCGCGCGCCCGCGATCTCCACGATCCGGTCGAAGGGGATGCGCGCGTGCTCGCGCGCGCCGACCACCGCGGCATGCGCCGCGCGGATCGCGTCGCGCACCGTCTCGGCGCCGGTGTAGCGGAAGCGCAGGGGGACGGTGTTGGCGAAGAAGCCGGCCATCCCCTCGAGCTCCGGCGCCCAGCGGTTGGCCACCAGCGTGCCGAGCAGGAAATCGTCCTGCCGCGCGTGCCGGCGCAGCACCTGGCCCCACGCCGCGGCCAGGACGGCAAACGGCGTGGTCTCCTCGCGCCGGGCCAGCGCCGCCACCTCGGCCGCCACCTCCACCGGCAGCGTGCGCGCCGCCTTGGCGCCCGCGAACTCCTGCACCGGCGGGCGCGGCCGGTCGGGCACGATCTCGAAGACGTGCGGCGCGCCGGCCAGCTCGCGCGTCCAGTGCTCCACCTCGGCCGCCAGCGCGCGGCCGGTGAGCGCCTTGCGCTGCCAGGCGGCGAAGTCGCGAAAGGAGGCGGGGAGCGGCGGCAGCTCCGGGGGGCGGCCTGCGAGGGCGGCGGCGTAGAGCTCGCCCAGCTCGCGGCGCACGATCCCCGTGCTCCACCCGTCTCCCGCGAGGTGGTGGAGCGCCAGGGCAAGGACGTGCTCGCCCTCCGCCACGCGCACCAGGAGCGCGCGCAGCAGCGGCCCGCGCGCCAGGTCGAACGGTTGCGCCAGGAACGCGCGGACGCGGCGGCGGGCGTCGGACTCGCGCTCCGCCTCCACCAGCCCTTCCGCCTGCGCCGTCTCCCAGCCGACGCGTGCTTCGTCGCCGGCGGTCTGCGCCGGCTCGCCGTCCGCCTCGGCGAAGGTCATGCGCAGCGCGTCGTGGCGGCCGGCCAGGGCGCGGAGCGCGGTGCGCAGCGCGCCGGCGTCCACCGCGCCGCGCAGGCGGAAGCCCAGGGGGATGGTGTAGATGGACGCGTCCGGCGCCAGGCGGTGCACGTACCACAGCCGGCGCTGCTCGCAGGTGAGTGGAACCGGCCCGGCCGGCGCACGGGGGATCCCGGCGCCGGGGGCACCCAGCCTCATCACCTTGTCCAGCAGCGCGCGCTTGGCGCGCGAGAGCGCCGCCACGCGGTCCGGAAGGTCGCTCATGGTGGGTGGCCGCAACGAGGTGGAGCCGCGAGATGCGGAGGGGCGGGGCGCGCGGAAGGCCGTCCGGCCGCGCGCACCTACGATATTCGCGCGCGGCGGCCAGATCAACCATGCATCGGCGCGCAAGCACCGGCGCGCCGATGCGTTCCGGAAGCGCGCCCCCGTCCTCCCTTCTCCGGACACCCCGCCGCGCGGACGCGAGAGACGGCGGACACTCGGCGCGAGCGGCACCCCACGCTGCATCCCCGCGCGGCGGCGCATCTTTGCCAGCGTGGCCGTGGTGCGGTCGCGCGCGGCCGGGGGCCCACGGCCGCGCGCGTCCACGGCAGCCC
>DASSME010000518.1:0-14082 GCA_035689035.1 Longimicrobium sp.
GGGTAGCGCGCCGCACCCACGGGGAGGACGGCCAGGTGCCGCGCCTCGAGCACCACCCCCGCGGCGACCCCCTCGGCCGGCCGGCCGACGGCCAGCCCCCCCAGCGCCGCGGCGATGAACGGCCGCGAGACCATGAACTGCCCCACCGAGGTGCCGTCGAGCGCGACGAGCCCCCCGATCAGCGTAACGGCCACGGTCTCTGCGAGGGTCAGGGTCATCTCACCCGGGGGTCAGCTCGCTCAGGGGAACCCGTTTGCCGGCCGGCAGGTCGCGCGCGGCCACCTGCGCGCCGGTGGCCTCGATCCGGCGCAGCTCCTCGGTCTCGTCGGGGCGCAGGTGCAGGTACGAAAGGATGCGGGCGCGCCCCTCGGCGAAATGGATCCCGCCCAGGTTCACCTCCACCCCTTTCAGCACCCCGCCCCGGGCGATCCGCCCCGCCGTGGCCACGTCGCGCACCAGGACGATGGTCCGCCGCGCGTCCGACTGCCAGGTGGGGAACTCGGCGCGCGCCCGTTCCACGGTGACGAAGCGGGCCTCGATCTCGGCGGGGACGCCCAGGCAGTACAGCTCCTGCTCCCAGGGGCTGGCGGCCAGCTCGTCGTCGACCACCACCATGCGGTCGGCGTGGAGCGGGCCGCCCCAGCCGACCACCACCTGGCCGTGGATCAGCCGTTCGTCGACCCTAAACAGCACGATCGGCATGCGCCGCCGCCTCCCGGTGTGCGCCGGTGATCCCCCCGCGCCCCTTCTCCACCAGCCGCTCCACCAGCTCGGCCAGCGGCATCTCGCGGTGGAACACGAAGTCGAGCAGCACGGGGAGGTTCACCCCGGTCACGATCCCCGTGTCGGGGCGCTCCAGGGCGATGCGGCGCGCGGCGAAGGCGCAGCTCCCGCTTCCCATGTCGGTGAACACGATGGCGGGCCCCCCGGCGGGGAGCGCCTCGTTCACCCGCGCCTGCAGGCTCTCGGGGCCGCACCCCTCGTTGGTCAGCGCCTTCAGCGCGTCGCCGTCGACCCCGCTGATCGCCAGCACCGACGCCACGAGGCCGTCCGCCAGCGACGCGTGGGCCACCACCACCCCGCGGACCGGCTCACTCATAGTCTTCCTCCAGGTACTCCGACGTCCCCGACATGCGAGCCTGCAGGCGCTTGTTGAAGAGCGCCGCGGTATCGTGGCCGGCGAACTTGAGCAGGTGGTTCATCGCGACGACTTCGCACACCACCGTGATGTTCTTACCCGGTACCAGCGGAATGGTCACCTTCGGCACTGGCACGCCCAGGATGTCCATGAACTGGGGGTCGAGCCCGGTGCGGTCGTACGCCGCCTCGGCGTCCCACACCTCCAGCTGCACCACCACCTCGATGCGCTTCTGCAGGCGGATGGCGCGGATCCCGAACAGCCGCTGCACGTCGATGATGCCGACGCCGCGGATCTCCATGTGGTGGCGCTGCAGGTCGTGCCCCTTCCCCATCAGCACCTCGTGCCCGCGGCGGGTCACGATCACCAGGTCGTCGGCCACCAGCCGGTGCCCGCGCTCCACCAGGTCCAGCACCGCCTCGCTCTTCCCCACCCCGCTGCTCCCCATGAACAGCAGCCCCACCCCGTAGACGTCGGCGAGCGAGCCATGGATCGTCACGGTGGGCGCGAAGCGCTCTTCCAGGAACGGCTTGACCCGCGTGTAGAACTCGCTGGTCTTGAGGCTCGAGAGGACGACGGGGGTCCCTACCTGGTTGGCGACCTCGATCAGCGGCTCGGGAGGATCCTGCCCCTTGGTGATGAAGATGACGGGGATGTCGAACGAGAGGAACGCCTCGATGGCGCTCTTGCGCCGGTCCTCGTCGAGCGACTCGAGGAACGAGATCTCGGTTTCGCCCAGCACCTGCACGCGGTCGCTGGGAAAGCGCTCGGTGAACCCGGTCAGCACCAGCCCGGGGCTGGAGATGTCGGGGTTGTGGATCTCGCGCACCAGCCCGCGCCCGTCGGTGAGCAGCTCCAGGTTGAGCGACTCCTTCTTGGCGCGCAGCAGCTCGTCCACCGTCAGCTTGGCAGGCAACCGCGGCTCCGTCAGTGGGTTCCGTTGGAATCAGTCCGACAGGATGCGACAATGCCGGTGCAGCGGCAAGGGCGGGGCCGGACGGGAGACAGCGATCGGGGGCATGCCGCGCCGCCGCGGGGACCTCACCCTGGCGTCCAGGCTCCCGGCTGCGCCGGGTCCTGAACGCCTGTCCCTCTCCCGAACTGCAGGAGAGGGACCCGGGGGGCGCTTCGCGCGGCTGCTTCGAGCGCATCCACAAAGCCATGCCTTGCGAACACCCGTCGCCGTTCGTGTTCACGATTGCCCAACCGACACGCACCCCATGGCGGGTCCGGCACGCCATTGATTTTCTTTGTTCACTTACCGAGATGCAAAACCTGACAGGGGAGACGCATCCATGGCTCGTGACACCGAACCGACGGACGAAGAAATCCCCGCTCAACTCCCCGCGGCGTACGAACGTGGGAAGACCGAGCCGCTCGCGGAGCGGGTTTTCTACGATACCGAGAACGGCTATTTCTTCGTGCAGTGCCGTTTCGCGTTCCGTCCGGAGCATGTGAAGGGGCTGGAGAACGCGACGCTCGATCAGCTCGCGAACTGCGAGCTGCTGGGTGGAGGGGTGAGCATCTACTGGCCAGAGCTGGACGACGGCGTGAGCGTCGCCGACCTGGCCGCCGGAGCGTTTGGTGACGCCCCCTGGGTGCGGCACTTCGCCGCGCGGGGGGGCCGGGCCAGGTCGCCTGCGAAAGCGGCGGCCGTGCGCGAAAACGGGAAGAAGGGTGGCCGGCCGCGGAAGAGCCCCGCCGACACCGCGACGCAAGACGCATCCGAGCCAATCCTGCCCAAACGCCGGGCTCGCGGCTGAGCTGGACCATCGCCACCAGCGAAGCTCGTACCGCGCGCCATCACCTCGGCGGCACCATCGCCGTAGTCGGCGAAGGCGGACTTCGTGTGCTTGTTGCAGCGAATACATTCGCCCTGCCGAAGCCCTGTGCCTGGACGCCGGAGCGCGCCCTGCCTCAACCGGTGCGCGCCGACGCCTCCGCCACCTCCGCCAGGTGCGCCTCCGTCAGCTCCGCCGCGCGCTCCCAGGTGAACCCCTGCGCGAATGCAAGCGCGCCCGTGCCCAGCCGCTCCACCTCCGCGCGGTCGCGGGCGAGGCGGTCGAGCGCCTCCGCGAGCTTCTCGATGTCGCCGTGGGGGTAGAGCAGGCCCGTCTGGCCGTGGACCACCGACTCGCGCAGGCCGGGTGAGTCGCTGGCGATGGTCGCCGTTGCGCAGGCGGCGGCCTCGACGTTGGTGATCCCCCACCCCTCCTTCGGCGACGGCTGGACGGTGGCCCACGCGCGGCGCATCAGGTCGCGCTTCCCTTCTTCGGTGACGAAGCCCTCGAAGCTCACCAGGTCCGCGACGCCGAGACGCTCCACCGCCTGGCGGAGGCGCGGCTCGTCATCCCCCTTGCCGGCGATGCGCAGGCGCACGGAACGGCCGCGGCGCTTGAGCAGCGCCACGGCCTCGATCGCATGGTCGATCCGCTTGTACTTCTTCAGCCGGCCGACGGAAAGGAAGGTCGGCTCCGATGGACGCGTGATGGACGGGTCCGGGCGGAAGAACTCGACGTCCACGCCGTTGTGGATCACGCGGACGTCGTCGCGGCGGAGTCCACGTTCGACGAGGTCGTCGCGCGAGCTCTCGGAGACGGCTTCGGTGGGGAGGCCGCGGTAGACCAGCGGGATCGGCCGCTCGAACAGCCACGTCGCCGCCGCGAACGGGGCGCTCGCCTCGCGGAAGGCGGTGGCGCCGAAGAGGTGGTGGACCAGCAGGACCAGCGGCCGCCCGACCCAGTACGGGGTGAAGAGCGGGATCTTGTTGAGGTCTTCGACGACCACGTCGAAGCGTTCGGCGGCCAGGTGGCGGCGGTAGTACGGCGCGGCGGCGAGGGTGAAGGTGTGGCGGCCGCCGACCCGGTGGATGCGGATCCCGCCGGCCTCCGCCCTCGGCCCGGCGCCGGGGAAGCCGGAGCAGAGGAGCGTTACGTCATGCCCGCGCCGCGCCAGCCGCCCGAAGATCTCGTGCAGGTGGACCTCGGCGCCGCCGCTCTGCGGGTTGGCCAGGTCCTGCCAGTTGATGACCAGGAGCTTCACTTCGCGCCGGCCGCGCCCTCCGGCGCCACGCGGCGCATCACGGCGTCCAGCACGCCGTTCACGAAGCGGGGGCTGTCCTGGGTGCCGTACTTCTCGGCCAGCTGCACCATCTCGCGGATGGTGATGCGCGGCGCCACGTCGTCCACGAACAGCATCTCGGCGGTGCCCAGGCGCAGCACGTTGCGGTCGATGGCGGCCAGCCGCTCGAGCCGCCAGTTGGTGAGCGCGTCGTGCAGGATGCCGTCGATGCGCTCGACGTTGGTGACCACCAGCCGCACCAGCACCTCGGCGTACGGCCGGTTCTGCGGGCTCACCCGCAGCGTGCTGAACAGCGTCTGCAGGATGCGCATGGCATCTTCCGGCTCTCCCTTGCGGCTCTCCCAGGCGTACAGCCCCTGGAGCGCCCACCCGCGGGCCTTGCTGCGGCTCTTCACCCGGCGTTCTCCCCGTTCTCCAGCGTGGCGTACAGGTCGGCCATCTCCAGCGCGGCCATGGCGCTGTCCCACCCCTTGTTGCCGGCCTTGGTGCCGGCGCGTTCGATGGCCTGCTCGATCGTGTCGGTGGTGAGCACCCCGAAGATCACCGGCAGGCCGTGGGCCGCGGCGACGGACGCGGTGCCGCTGGCGGCGTGCCCGGCCACGTAGTCGAAGTGCGGCGTGGCCCCGCGGATCACGCACCCCAGCGCGATCAGCGCGTCGAAGCGCCCGCTCTCGGCCAGCTTCGCCAGCGTGCCGGGGATCTCCCACGCCCCCGGCACCCACGCCGCCTCGATGTGGTCGTCGGCCACGCCGTGGCGCAGCAGGCAGTCTCGCGCGCCTGCCAGGAGCGGCCGCGTGATGAAGTCGTTGAAGCGCGACACGACGATCCCGAACCGCCGCCCTTCACCCCGGTAGTGTCCCGCGTGCTCGATCATCGGAAAATTCCGCCCAGGTTCAAAGTCGAACGTCAAACAGGTGCGTGAGTGCGCAAGTGCGCGAGTGCGTTGGCGATCGCGTTGGGCGCGTGACGAGAGGCGCTCCCGCACCGCTCCAAAACGCACTCGCGCACTCACGCACCCGTTTCCACGCACCCGTTGCCGTTCATGCTGCCTGCTCGTCCAGCGGCTCTTCGCCGGCGGGGAAGAGGTGGCCCAGCTTGTCGCGCTTGGCGCGCAGGTAGCCGGTGTTGTGCGGGTTGGGCTTCACGCCCAGCGGCACCTGCTCCAGCACCGACAGCCCGTATCCGTCGATCCCCACGATCTTCTTGGGGTTGTTGGTCAGGATGCGGATCTCCTTCAACCCCAGGTCCAGCAGGATCTGCGCGCCGATCCCGTAGTCGCGCAGGTCGGGGCGGAAGCCCAGCTTCTCGTTGGCCTCCACGGTGTCGAGCCCCTGGTCCTGCAGGTTGTAGGCGCGCAGCTTGTTGATCAGCCCGATACCGCGCCCCTCCTGCCGCAGGTACACGATCGCCCCGCGCCCCTCCTGCTCGATGCGCCGCATGGCCGCGTCGAGCTGCTCGCCGCAGTCGCAGCGCATGGAGTGGAAGACGTCGCCGGTGAGACACTCGCTGTGCATGCGCACCAGCGCACCCTCCACGCCCTCCACCTCGCCCTTCACCATCGCCACGTGCTCGTGCTGGTCCACGTCGTTGCGGTAGGCGATGATGCGCCACTCGCCGAACGGCGTGGGAAGCGTGGCCTCGGCCTCGCGGTGCACCAGCCGCTCGCGCTGGAGGCGATGCGCCACGATCTGCGCCACGGTGATGAACTTGATGCCGTGCCTCCCCGCGAACTCCTCGAGCTGCGGGCGGCGCGCCATGGTCCCGTCTTCGTTCAGGATCTCGCAGATCACGCCGCCGGGCTGCAGGCCGGCCAGGCGGGCGAGGTCCACCGACGCCTCGGTCTGCCCCACGCGCCGCAGCACGCCGCCGGCGCGGGCGCGCAGGGGGAAGACGTGGCCCGGGCGGCGCAGGTCGCCGGGCACGCTCGCGGGGTCCATGCACACCTTGATCGTCGTCGCGCGGTCCCACGCGCTGATCCCGGTGGTCACGCCGAAGCGGTGCGCCGCGTCCACGCTCACGGTGAAGGCGGTGCCCAGCGCCTCGGTGTTCACGTCCGTCATCGGCCGCAGATCCAGCGCGTCGGCGCGCTCGGCGGTCAGCGACAGGCAGATCAGGCCGCGGGCGTGCGTGGCCATGAAGTTGATGATCTCGGGCGTCACGAGCTCGGCCGCGCAGACGAGGTCGCCCTCGTTCTCGCGGTTCTCGTCGTCCGCCACGATCACCATCTTCCCCTGGCGGATGTCCTCGATCGCTGCTTCGACGGTGTCGAACGGCATGTTTTTCTAGCTCCTTCGTACGTCCGGCCGGCGGCGGATCACCGGGAATTTTGCATCACGCGGCGGTCTTAACGTCTTAACAGGTGCGCCAGTGCGCGAGTGCGCGAGTGCGTTTCGGTCCGGCACGAAGGCGGGCTCTCCGTGAATCCGCGGGCGTTCGCGCGGGCCTGTCCAGCGCAGCCCGTTCCCACGCACCCCTTCCCACGCACCCCTTCCCACGCACTCGTTCCCACGCACCCGTCCCAACGCACCCGCGCCGTTCACGCACCCGTTCGCCCTTCATACCCCCACGCCTTCATCACGTTTTCCGCCTGCGGCGCGCCCGAGACGGACTTCGCGGCCGGCAGGCCCAGCAGGTGGCGCACATACTTGCCGATGGTGTCGCCCTCCAGGTTCACCGCGTGGCCCTCGGCCAGGTCGGGGAGGTTGGTGTGCTCCCAGGTGAAGGGGATGATCGACACCTGGCACACCCCGGGGTGCGGCAGCTCGTTCACCGTCAGGCTGATGCCGTTCAGGGTGATCGATCCGTGCAGCACCGTCACCGCCGCCACGTCGTCGGGCATGCGGAAGTCGATCAGCACCAGCTCCTCGTTGCGGCGGATCGACACCACCTCGCCCAGGCCGTCCACGTGGCCCTGCACGATGTGGCCGCCCAGCCGCTGCCCCAGCGACAGCGCGCGCTCCAGGTTCACCCGCCGGCCGGCCTGGAACGCCCCGAACGTCGTCCTCCCCAGCGTGGTCCCCACCGCCTGCACGGTGAAGGCGTGGTCCAGGATGCTCGTGACGGTGAGGCACGCGCCGTCGATGGCCACGCTGTCGCCCAGCGCCAGGTGCTCGAGCACCGTGCGGCAGGCGATGGTGAACACCACCCCGTTGCCTTCCTCGCGGACGGACTCGACCGTCCCCACCTCTTCCACGATCCCCGTGAACACCCTTACTCCCGTGCCAGCGTGACCAGCGTGTCGGCGCCGAACGTCTCCGTCGCGACGCGTCTCCAGCGCGGCGCCGCGGCGATCGGCGGGCTGTCGAGCGCCGCGAACGGCGACAGCGCGTCGGGGCCGAGCAGCACCGGCGCGTAGAACAGGTACAGCCGGTCCACCACCCCCGCGCGCAGCAGCGAGCTTGCGATCGCCGCCCCGCCCTCCACGAACATGGACCGCACGCCCGCCTCCCGCAACGATTCGAGCGCTCGTTCGAGCCGGCGGCCGGACAGGATCACGTTCACACCCGCGGCCTCCAGCGCCCTCGCGGACTCCGTGGACGCGCGCTCATCTCCGACGACAGTCACCGGCGTCTCGCGCGCGGTGCGGACGAGCTTCGACTCCAGCGGCAGCCGCAGCGCCCCGTCGAACACCACGCGGGTGGGGGCGACGCGCGGGACGATCTCGCCGCGCACGGTAAGCTGCGGATCGTCCGCCAGCGCGGTGCCGATCCCCACCGCCACCGCGTCGAAACCCGCGCGCAGGCGATGCACCTCGGCGCGCGCCTCGGGCCCCGTGATCCACACCGAGTTCCCCGAACGGTCGGCGATGCGCGCGTCCAGCGACAGCGCCAGCTTCAACGCGACGAACGGCCGCCGCGCGCCCTCCGGCGTATGCGCGTGGAAGAAGACGGGGTCCAGGTCGCGCACCGCCCGCTCGTCGAGCGGCCCCACCGCCCGGGTCCCTGCCTCGCGCAGCACCGTGGCGCCGCCCGCCGCCTTCGGGTTCGGGTCCGCCGCGGCGTAGACGACCCGGGTGACGCCGGCCTGCTGGAGCGCCAGGGTGCACGGCGGCGTCTTGCCGAAGTGGCTGCACGGCTCGAGGGTGACGTAGGCGGTCGCCCCGCGCGCCCGCTCGCCCGCGCGGGCCAGCGCCTCCACCTCGGCGTGCGCGCGGCCGTATTCGGTGTGCCACCCTTCGCCCACCCGCTCGCCGTCGCGGACGATGACGCACCCCACCATCGGATTGGGCGCGGTGCGGCCCCACCCGCGCGGCGCCAGCGCCAGCGCGCGGCGCATCCACTCGCGGTCGTGGGGCAGCTCGCCGTCCATCCTCGTCATCTCCCGTTGAAAACGAGCACGGGCGAGGTCACCCTCGCCCGCCGCGTCGCATCCAATCTACCACCGCCGTCCAGCCCGCCCGAGCGCTACAGCGTGATGCGTAGCGCCAGGCTCCCGAACGGCGTCCCCTTCCCGGCCTGGTAGTGGCCCGCGTCGCCGTCGAACACCAGGCTCGCCTCCCCGCCGCCCATGTACCCCGCCTCGGCCACCAGCGAGCCGACGAGCAGCCCGTACGACAGGTTGCCGAACGCCGACCAGCGCGTATCGTGCCGGTCCACTTCCTCGCCCAGCCGGGCCGTGCCTTCGATCCCCCCGCCGTAGAAGCGCACCAGGCCGCCGGTGGTGGAGAAGCGGTCGATACCCACGCCGCCCAGGACGCCGACCGGCCCCAGCCGCTTGCCCACCGTGAGCCGCCCGCTCACGTCGTTCAGCGCGAACGAGGCCTCGCCGACGTTGGAGTCCTCGCACGACACGTCGGGGATCGGGCAGAGGCGGCCGTACTGCTGGCGGCCCACGTGGCGGTACATCGCGGTCACCGCCACCCCCGGCGTGGCGAAGGTCTCGCGGATCAGGCCGATGCGCGCGCCCGCGCCGAACGCCGCGGCGGCGTCGCGGCCCTGCCCGGCCGCCGGCAGCAGCGCCGCGTCCAGCAGCAGGTCGATCGCGCCGACGCCGCTCACCGGCCCCGCCGCCACGCCGCCGAACACCTTCGTCGCGGTGCCCAGCCGGATGGCGGTGGCCACCTCGCTGCGCTCGTCGCCGGCGCTCTCGCTGCGCAGGTCCGGCAGCAGCTGCCGCGCGGCGGAAAAGCGCAGGCTGGCCGTGGTGCCGGGGACCAGCATCAGCGTGATCCCGCGCGTCGATTCCACGCCCGGCACCGGGTTGCCGCCCGCCGCCAGGATCCCGGTCTGCGCGTACGCGGCGCGCAGCACGTCCACCGCCACGTCGCAGTTCGCCGCAAATGCCGGGGGCGCGATGATCCCCATGCATGCATCGTTCTGCGCCCGCGCCGCCGCCGGCACCACCGTCAGCGCCGCGGCGGCCAGCATCATCCACACACGTCTGGTCATCCCAGCACCACCTTGCCGTCTCCGGGAACGATTTCGCCCGCGAGCCAGGCCCGCTCGCCCGCGGCATTCAGTTCCCCAACCAACGCTTCGGCACGGTCGGCCGTGACAACCGCCACCATCCCCACGCCCATGTTGAAGGCGCGGAACATCTCCCGCTCCTCCACCCCGCCCTCGCGCTGCAGCACGCGGAAGAGGGGCGGCACCGTCCACGACGCCCGGTCGAAGCGCGCGTCGACCTCCTTCGGCAGGATGCGCGGCACGTTGTCGACCAGCCCGCCGCCGGTGATGTGCGCCAGCCCGCGGACCTCGCCGCGCCCGATCAGCGGCCAGAGCGGCTTGAGATACGAGCGGTGGACGCGCAGCAGCACGTCGGCCACGCTCCCGTCCTCGTCCGGGAAGGGCGAGTCGGCCGACAGCCCCATCCGGTCGAAGACCACCTTCCGCGCCAGCGAGTACCCGTTCGTGTGCAGCCCCGAAGACGCCAGGGCGACGATCGCGTCCCCCGCGCGGATGGCCGAGCCGTCGATCACGCGGCCCTCCTCCACCACGCCGACGATCGTCCCCGCGATGTCGTACTCGCCGGGGGCGTAGAAGTCGGGCATCTCGGCCGTCTCGCCGCCCAGCAGCGCCGCGCCGTTGCTGCGGCACCCGCGCGCCACGCCGCTCACGACCGCTTCGACCACGCCGGGCTCCAGCCGGCCCATCCCCACGTAGTCGAGGAAGAAGAGCGGCCGGGCGCCCTGCACCAGGATGTCGTTGACGCAGTGGTTCACCAGGTCCTCGCCCACCGTGCCGTGCCGGCCGGTGAGGAAGGCGATCTTGAGCTTGGTCCCCACGCCGTCCGTGCTCGCCACCAGGACGGGATCGGCCACGTCGCGGGGGACGCGGTAGAGCCCGCCGAACGAGCCCAGCTCGCTCAGCGTGTCGGGCGTGGCGGTGGAACGGACCAGGGCGGCCACGCCCTTCATGGCCGTGGCCGCCGCGTCGATGTCCACCCCGGCGGCGGCGTAGCTGAGCCCGCCGGGCGCCTCAGACACCGGCGTCCACCGGCAGCTCGAACAGCGTCATCTCGCGGAAGAGCCGCACCCGCTCCTCGATCTCGTCCACCGACAGGTCGCGGAAGCGCTCCACCGAGAACCGCTCCACCGCGAACGAGCCCAGCACCGAGCCGTAGATCACCCCACGGCGCAGGTCGCCCTCGTCCGTGCGCCCGCACTGCGCCAGGTAGCCCATGAACCCGCCCGCGAAGGCGTCGCCGGCGCCGGTGGGGTCGAACACGTCTTCCAGCGGAAAGCCGGGGGCGAAGAACACCGAGTGCGGCGTGAAGAGCACCGCGCCGTGCTCGCCCTTCTTGATCACCAGGTAGCGCGGGCCGCGCTGCAGGATCCAGCGCGCCGCCAGCGCCAGGTTGTGCTCGCCCGAGAGCTGCCGCGCCTCGCCGTCGTTCACCAGCAGCAGGTCCACCCGGCCCAGCAGCCGCATCAGCGCGTCGCGCTTGATGTCGATCCACAGGTTCATGGTGTCGCAGGCCACGAACTTCGGCGCGCGCACCTGGTCCAGCACGTTCAGCTGCAGCTCGGGGTCGATGTTGCCCAGGAACACCCACTCGGCGTCGCGGAAGCCCTCGGGGATCTTGGGCTGGAACTCGGCGAACACCCCCAGGCGCGTCTCCAGCGTCTCGCGGCTGTTCAGGTCGTAGCTGTACACGCCCGACCAGCGGAAGCTTTCCCCCGGGGCCTGCTCCAGCCCGGAAAGGTCCACGCCGCGGTCGGCCAGGAAGCCGAGCGCGTCAACGGGGTAGTCGCTCCCCACCACGCCCACCAGCTGCACCGGCCCGAACAGCGACGCGGCCGCCGAGAAGAAGGTGGCGGACCCGCCCAGCGCGTCGTCGGCGCGGCCGAAGGGGGTTTCCACCGTGTCGAGGGCCACGCTGCCCACTACCAGGATCGACATCAGATTTCGTCGGGGGTTGATATGCGTCAGGCGGTTTCGAGGGCGGCGTCGGCCGCCTCGCGCTGCATCCGTTCGGGGGCGGTGATGCCGAGCACGGCCAGGCCGTTCCTCAGCACGACCTGCGCGGCGCGCGACAGCGCCAGGCGCGCGCGCGACACGTCGGCGGGCACCTCGTCGCCGATCACGCGCAGCGCCGGGTTGCGGTTGCCCGCGTGGTACCAGCTGTTCACCGCGCCGGCCACCTCTTCGAGGTACTCGCACACCGAGTGCGGCGTGTGGCGCTCGGCGCTCCCCGCGATCACCTCGGGAAAGCGGAGCAGGAGCTTGGCCAGCTCGCGCTCGCCCTCGTCGTCCAGCAGCGACAGGTCGGCGGACGACGGATCGAGGCTCGCGGGATCGACCCCGGCGCGGCGGAAGATGCTGCTCATCCGCGCGTGGGCGTACTGGACCTTGTAGACCGGGTTCTTGTCGCTCTGCTCCAGCGCCAGGTCGATGTCGAACACCAGCTGGGCCTCGCCGCGCCGCATCAGGAAGAAGAAGCGGGCCACGTCCACCCCCACCTCGTCGTACAGCTCGCGCATGGTCAGGTAGCCGCCCGCGCGCTTGCTGAACTTCACCTCCTCGCCGCCGCGGACGGCCAGCACCATCTGGTGCAGCACGTACTCGGGGTACCCTTCGGGGAGCCCCAGCGCCCGCAGGCCCGCGCGCACGCGGGCAACGGTGCCGTGGTGGTCGCTCCCCTGCACGTTGATGGCGCGGTGGAAGCCCCGCTCCCACTTGGCCAGGTGATAGGCCACGTCGGGAAGGAAGTAGGTGGGGTGCCCCGACGACTTGACCATGACCCGGTCCTTGTCGTCGCCGAAATCGGTGGTGCGCAGCCAGACCGCGCCGTCCTTCTCGTAGACGTAGCCGGTCTCGCGCAGGCGGCGGAGGGTGTCGTCCACCCGCCCCGAGCTGTAGAGCGACGACTCCAGGAAGAACTCGTCGAAGCGGACGCGGAACCCGTCCAGGTCGCGGTTCTGCTCGGCGCGCAGCCGCGCGACGGCGAAGCGGCGCATCTCGTCCAGCGCCTCGTCGGACGCGTCGCCCTTCCAGCGGGCGCCGTGCTCGGCGACCAGCTCGCGGGCGATCTCGCGCACGTACTCGCCGTGGTAGCCGTCGTCGGGGAACTCGGCGGGCTCGCCCAGCTCCTGCTGGTAGCGGGCCCAGGTGCTGCGGGCCAGCTTCATGATCTGCTCGCCCGCGTCGTTGTAGTAGAACTCGCGGTGCACCTTCCACCCGGCCCACGCCAGCAGCTCGCTCACCGCGTCGCCCATGGCGGCCTGCCGGCCGTGGCCCACGTGCAGCGGCCCGGTGGGGTTGGCCGAGACGAACTCGATCACCACGGGCTGGCCCGCGCCCCCGGCGGAGCGCCCATACGCGTCGCCCGCGGCGAGGATCTCCGCCAGCCCGGCCGCGTAGAAGCCGCCGGCCAGGCGGAAGTTGATGAAGCCGGGGCCCGCCACCTCCACGCCGCTCACGCCGGCCGCCGCCGTGTCGAGCCGCGAGGCCAGCTCGTCGGCGATCTGGCGCGGCGCCCTGCGCAGCGGCCTGGCGAGGGTGAGGGCCACGTTGGTGGCCCAGTCGCCGTGCTCGGGGTTGCGGGGGCGTTCGAGGGTGACGGGGTGGTCCGCGTCCGCGCCCATCCCGGCCACCACGCGCCGGAGCTCGGCCAGCAGCTGTTCGTGGGCCATCACTCAGCCTTTGGCGTGGGTTTGCTCTCGGCCTTGGGCGGGGGGGCGCTCTCCGCTTTCTTCGACTCGGACTTGCCGCCCGGACCGGAGGGGGACGAGGTGTCGGACGAAGCCGAGCCGCCGCCTTCGGCCTGCGCGGCCTTCTTGTATCCCTCGCCGCGGTAGTCCGTGATGTAGAAGCCGCTCCCCTTGAACACCAGGCCGGCGCCCCCGCTGATGCGGCGCTCGGCTTCGGCGCCACAGCCGGGGCAGGCGGCCACGGGCGGGTCGCTCATCTTCTGGAACTTCTCGAAGTCAGTCCCGCACTGGGGACAGCGATATTCGTAGGTCGGCATAAGCGCGTGTTCGTGCGTCGGCCAATCCAGCGTTCGAATCGGTCGCGTCGGGTCGCAAACCCGAGAAAGCTAACCCGCGGGCGTGCGGGCGGCAACCGAAAGGAGCGCTTCGGGAGCAACGCCAGAGAATCGGAGAGGTTCGCGCGGCGCCGCGGGGCCCTCGGCCTCGCGTCCCGGCGAGCGACCGCACCGCGTCCTGAAACACCTTTCGGCCTCCCGAACTGGCCCGAACTGCAGGAGAAAGTTCGCGCGGCGACCTCGAGTGCGAACGAAGTCGCCGGCGGAACGACGGAGATTCGACACGAACTGCTCGGAACGCAGAGATGCCCGCGCGCGAGTCCACGAAGGTGGACTTTGGGCCGTTGTTGCCGCGGCGCCGCGGCTTCAGCCGCCCGGTCCCACCCCCGCCCGCTGCCTCCTATCTCGTCTTCCCCGCCATACAGTTGCGTGAGGGA
>DASSME010000519.1:0-13623 GCA_035689035.1 Longimicrobium sp.
CGTCACCGTGCCCGGCGACAAGTCGGTCACGCACCGCGCGCTGATGTTCGCCGCCTGCGCGCGGGGCGACAGCCGGCTCTCCGGCCTGCTGCCGGGCGAGGACTGCCGCAGCACCGCGGCGGTCCTGCGCGCGCTGGGGTGTGACGTCCCCGATCCCCCGGCGGACGGGGGCGAGATCACCGTCCGCGGGCGGGGGATGGAGGCGTGGCGCGCGCCGGACGCGCCGCTGGACTGCGGCAACAGCGGCACCACCAGCCGGCTGATGATGGGCCTGCTCGCCTCGCGCCCCTTCGCCTCGGTGCTGACCGGCGACCCTTCGCTGCGCAGCCGCCCGATGCGGCGCATCACCGAGCCGCTGGAGCGGATGGGCGCGCGCTTCCGCGAGCTGGACGCGCCGGACCGGCTGCCGATCGAGGTCAGCGGCGGCGAGCTGTCCCCGCTGGACTACGCGTCGCCCAAGGCGAGCGGGCAGATCAAGTCCGCCGTGCTCCTGGCCGGCCTGGGCGCGGGGGTGCGCGTGAGCGTGACCGAGCCCGCCCTCTCGCGCGACCACACCGAGCGGATGCTGGCCGCGCTCGGGGCGCCGGTCCGCAGCGAGACGGTGGAGGGCGGCGTGCGCGCCACGCTGGAGGCGTGGGGCGGGCCGCTCCCGCCGCTGGAGCTGCGCGTGCCGGGCGACCCCTCGTCCGCCGCCTTCATCGCCGCGCTGGCGCTGCTGGCGAACGGCGGCGAGCTCCGCATCCCCGGCGTGCTGGCGAACCCCACGCGGACGGGGTTCTTCGCCATCGTCAAGCGGATGAAGGGGCTGGTGGCGTGGGAGAACGGCCGTGCGGTGGCGGGCGAGCCGGTGTCGGACCTGGTGGTGCGGCCCTCGCTCCTGCGCGGCGTCGACGTCGGTGCGGAGCAGATCCCCGCGGCGATCGACGAGGTCCCCGTGCTGGCCGTCCTCGCCGCGCGCGCGGAGGGCGAGACGCGCATCACCGGCGCGGGCGAGCTGCGGGTGAAGGAGAGCGACCGCATCGCCGCCGTGGTCCACAACCTCCGCGCGATCGGCGCCGAAGCCGAGGAGCTGGAGGACGGCTTGGTCATCCGCGGCGGCGACCACCCGCTGCGCGGCCGGGTGACCACGCACGGCGACCACCGCGTCGCCATGGCCTTCGGCGTGCTCGCCGCGCTGCCGGGGAACCAGGTCGAGATCGACGACCCCGCGTGCGCGGCGGTGAGCTACCCGGGGTTCTGGGAGGTGCTGCGGGGGCTGGCGGGGTGACGGGCGTGTCCTCGGCGCCGCGCCCCCTCCGTTCGCTCAGGCTCGCACCGCCCCCGTACCGGGAGAGGTAGCGGCGTCGGCGCCCGGGCAAACCGGAAGTTTGGGCGCAGGCGGGAGTTGCTGGTGCGCGGAAGCCGCGGTCGCCACCCTCTCCCGGTACGGGGGAGGGTCGCGCTCTAAGGCGCGGGGAGGGGGCCGCGGTGCCTCCGGAGCGCTCGAATGTCCGCATGGGAGCCCGCGAAGGCGGACTTCGGGCCGTGGTTGCCGCGGTTTCAACCGCCCGGCGTGATGCCGGGCCGAAGCGGTCCAGGGCCGCGTAAACGGAAGATACAGATCGAGATGACCGACAACACATCGAGACGCCACCCGGACGGGATCATCATCGCGCTGGACGGGCCGGCGGGGTCGGGGAAGAGCTCGACGGCCAAGGCCGTGGCCAGGGAGCTGGGGTACCGGCACCTGGACTCGGGCGCCTTCTACCGCGCCATCACCCACGCCGCCCTGCGCGCCGGGATCCCCGCCGAGCGCTGGGCGGGGCTGACCGCGGACGAGCTGGACCGGCTGGACGTGCACGGAAAGCCCAGCGGCGACGCGTACGCGCTCACCGTGGGCGGGAGCGACGTGACGCGCGAGATCCGCTCGCCCGAGGTGAACGCGCACGTCTCGCGGATGGCGGCGGTCCCCGCCGTGCGCGAGTGGCTGATGGACGCGCTGCGCGAGGCCGGCGCCCGCGGCGGGCTGGTGGCCGACGGGCGCGACATCGGCACCGTGGTCTTCCCCGACGCCGAGCTCAAGGTCTACCTGGTCGCCGACCCCGCCGAGCGCGCCCGCCGCCGGCTGCGCGAGCACGGCGTGGCCGAGCCCAGCGACGACGAGGTGGCCGCCGAGACCGCGCGGCTGCGGGGGCGCGACGAGGTGGACAGCACCCGCGCGGTGGCCCCGCTGGCGCAGGCGAGCGACGCCGTGATGGTCGACACCACCGGGCTCGCTTTCAGCGCGCAGGTGCTTGAGATCGTGCGGCTTGCGCGTGCCCGGGGGGGTTGACCGGGGCGAAGGAATTCCGTAAATTTGCACGTTTCCCCGGCCGCACCCCGCGGGCGGCAACCTCTCACCCTCAGCCAACCGCCGGCGCAGCCCGACGCCCGGGCCCGGCGGAACGTTCAGGAGATCCCAAACCACATGTCCGATCAGACCGAGCAGTACTCGCCCGACGCACAGGACGAGGGGAGCGTGGCCGTTGTCGAGCGCCGCCCCATGTCCACGCAGGAGATCGCCGACAAGGCGCGCGCCCTCAACATCCGCGCGGACCTGTGGGACGAGGACGAGTACGACGCCGAAGAGTACGAGGCGATGCTGGAGATGTACGACGACACCCTCACGAACATCGAGGAGGGTGAGATCGTACAGGCCCGCGTCCTTCGCGTGACCGACAAGGCCGTCATCCTGGACCTCGGCTTCAAGAGCGAGGGCGCCGTCAGCCGCGACGAGTTCAAGGACCCCGACTCGCTGCAGATCGGCGACGAGGTCGAGGTCTTCCTCGAGAACCTCGAGGACGAGGACGGCGTGGTCGTCCTCTCCAAGAAGAAGGCCGACTTCCTCCGCGTCTGGGAGAAGATCAAGGAAGCCTACGAGAGCGGCACCGCCGTGAAGGGCACCCTCACCCGCAAGATCAAGGGCGGCGTGACGGTGGACCTGATGGGCGTGGACGCCTTCCTGCCGGGCTCGCAGATCGCGCTGCGCCGCGTCCCCAACATCGAGGACCTGATCGGCGAGACCTACGAGTTCAAGATCATCAAGCTCAACAAGCGCCGGCGCAACATCGTGGTCAGCCGCCGCGTGCTCCTCGAGGCCGACCGCGAGATCAAGCGCGACAAGCTGAAGAAGGAGCTCGAGGTCGGGCAGGTGCGCACCGGCGTGGTGAAGAACATCACCGACTTCGGCGCGTTCATCGACCTGGGCGGCATGGACGGCCTGCTGCACATCACCGACATGAGCTGGGGCCGCGTCGGCCACCCCACCGAGGTGGTGTCGATCGGCGCCGAGCTCGAGGTGAAGGTCCTGGACATCGACTGGGAGCGCGAGCGCCTGTCGCTGGGCCTCAAGCAGCTCCAGGAGTACCCGTGGAAGGACGTGGAGAAGAAGTACCCCGTGGGCGCCCGCGTCCGCGGCAAGGTGGTCTCCATCACCAACTACGGCGCCTTCGTGGAGCTGGAGAAGGGCGTCGAGGGGCTGGTCCACATCAGCGAGATGAGCTGGACGCGCAACGTCCGTCACCCCAGCAAGATCGTTTCGCTGGGCGACGAGATCGAGGCCGTGATCCTGAAGGTGGACCCCGAGGGCGAGAAGATCTCCCTCGGCATGAAGCAGATCGAGGAAGACCCGTGGCACGCCCTGCCGGTGAAGTACCCGGTGGGCACCCGCCTCACGGGGAAGGTGCGCAACCTGACCTCGTTCGGCGCCTTCGTCGAGATCGAGCCGGGCATCGACGGCCTGGTGCACATCTCCGACATGAGCTGGACCAAGCGGATCCAGCACCCCTCCGAGGTGGTCAAGAAGGGCGACGACGTGGAGGTGGTGATCCTGGCGGTGGATGCCGAGAACAAGCGCATCTCGCTGGGGCTCAAGCAGACGCAGGACGACCCGTGGGAGCACCTGGCCACGCAGTTCCACGCCGGCCAGGAGATCACCGGCCGCATCACCCGCCTGCAGGACAAGGGCGTGGCGGTGGACCTGGGCGACGACGTGGAGGGCTTCGTCCCCGTGTCGCAGCTGGGCGTCACCGGGCTGCAGAACCCGGCCGACGTGTTCGCCGAGGGTGACGAGCTGGAGATGCGGGTGACCGAGGTGGACGCCGGCAACCGCCGGATCGTGCTGGAGGTGACGCGCGTGCCCAAGTTCGAGGGCGGCGAGCCGATCTTCCGCAACGCCGGCGAGGCGGTGGAGGCCGAGGCCCCCGCCGCCGCCCCCGAGGCCGACGCTCCGGCGGCGGCCGAAGAGGCGCCCGCCGCGGCCGCCGAGGAAGCCCCGGCGGCCGAGGCTCCGGCCGAGGAGGCCCCCGCGGCAGCCGCCGAGGAGGCCCCCGCCGCCGAGGCTTCGGCCGAGGAGGCTCCCGCTGCCGAGGAGGCCTCGCCCGAGGAGTAATCCTCCGGCAGGTCTGGCGGTCTGACGGTACGGTGAGGGGTGGGGAGCGTGATGCTCTCCACCCCTTCTCACGGGCGCGTCCGCCGCCGCGCCCTGTCTTCCGCCGCCGCATCTCCGCGGCGACGGGCTTTGCTCACGGACTCATCTGGACCGATGCATCGTTTTCATCCCATCGTCTGGCTCGCCTGCGCGCTCGCCCTCGCCGCGTTCGCGCCGGCGCGCCACCTGGCCGCGCAGGCGGCCGCGGCCGATTCCATCGCCACGATCGACCTTTCGCAGCTTGGCGACATACACCTCAGCGTGGTGAACCAGGACGAGGTAGCGCGCGCGATGGCGCGCCACGTGGCCCACATCGGGAACGTGGTTGCCGCCACCGTGAAGGTCTCGTTCGTGATCGACGAGAACGGCAGGACGCGCGACGTGCACGCCGATCCCACGAGCGGCTTCAAGGGGGTCGATCGCGCCGCCGAGGGCGTGGTGAAGGAGATGCGGTTCACGCCGCCGGTCAAGGACGGGCACCCCGTGCGGGTGCGCATCAGCATGCCGATCTCGTTCGCGCCCGACGGCGGCTGAACATTCGCCCGCAACCGGGAGTGCCGCCCCGCTACGCACGCCGGCCGGGTGGCGATCATGACGAAGGGGGAGGAGAGCCGTGCTGCTCTCCTCCCCCCGTCTTTTCAGCCGATGCGGGCTCGATGGACCCGTGTCTCGTAGCGGGATGGACCGCGCGGCCCCCGGCACGGGTCACCCGGAGGTGTGATCGACCGTCACGATCACGTTCCCCTTCTTGTGGCCGCCGTCGACGTACCGGTGCGCCTCCACCATCTCTTCCAGCGGGTAGCTCCGGTCGATCACCGGCTTCAGCGCGCCCGACTCGGCAAGGTCCCTGAGTACGACGAGGTCCGCCGGCAGCAGCCGGGGGAACGCATCGTCGACCGAGACGACCTTGCCGCCGGGCGCCAGGGCACGCTGCGCATCGGCGAGCGCCCGCGCGCTCTTGCGACGTCCGACCGCATCGAAGATCACGTCGTAGCGCTCGGGGCCGCGCGTGAAGTCCTCGCGCGTGTAGTCGATGACGGCGCCGGCGCCGAGTGACTCGACGAGTTGAAGGTTGGCGGTGCTGCACACCCCCGTCACCCGCGCGCCGCGCTGCCGGATGAGCTGCACGGCCGCCGTGCCGATCGCGCCCGAAGCGCCGTACACCAGGACGTGCTGGCCCGCGCGGATGCCGGCCCTCCGCATGAAGAACAGCGCGATCAGGCCGCCGTACGGAAGGGCGGCCGCTTCCTCGCAGGTCAGGTTGGCCGGCCGCGTCGCCAGGACGCCGTCCGCCGGCCAGCAGACGTACTGCGCATTCGTGCCGAACCAGCGCTGGGTCAGGCCGAACACCGGGTCGCCCACCTTGAACGCGGAGACGTTTCGCCCCAGCGAGTCGATCTCTCCGGCGAGCACCATCCCCAGGATCGGCCGGCGCGGCGCCTTCCACCCGAACAGGAGCCGGATCAGGAGACGGTACCGGGGCGGGACCTTCAAGCCCCTCACCAGCGTGTCGCTCGCCGTCACGGCGGTCGCGCGGATGCGGATGCGCACCTGCCCCCGTCGCGGCTCGGGCTTCGCGACCTCGGCCAGCCGGAGTACTTCCGGCGGGCCATAGCGCGTGCAGATGACCGCTTTCACAACGGCTGCCCCCGGACTTCGTGGAGGGATGGTTCGATGCATGTGGGCCGCTCACCCGCGTGCGTCCGCCGGCCTCCGTGCGGCCGCGCTGTCGGGAGGCGCGCTACGGTCGCCAGGCCGGCTCGTGTCAGGGCGGCCAATCGGGTCTACGATCGCCCGTCCGCATGCGTTTCAGGGCCATGGCGGGGATGGTACATCGGGGTCGTCAGGCCGCGCCCCACTCCGAGCGTCTCCAGTGAATTTGCACTTGGAGCCATTCAATGACCCGCTCCGGGTACACGCCATCCTCGCTGTTCGTCCGCAAGCGGCGTGGCGGGGGCGCAGCTACCGAGGCGGCGAAGCCAACTCGGCCGGCGTTGACGCTGGCACCGCGTGAGGCGTGCTCCTTGCGGGCGGCGGACGAACCATGCGCATCGCCAACAAGCCCGCGTCCGAGAGCGCGCCGGGCACGCACCGCCCGGTCGAGCGGCCGCTGTACGAGCCTCCACGGCTGCGAAGGGAAGACGAGGGGAAGCGCCCCACCGCGTGGCTCGAGTTCTTCTTCGACCTCGTGTTCGTGGTCGCGGTCGATCAGCTCGCACGGCGCCTCCAGCACGGCGTCACCGGTCACGAGACGTTGATCTATCTCGCTCTGTACGCCCCCGTCTGGTGGGCGTGGGTGGGATTCGTCCTCTACACGGACCGGTTCGGCACCGACGACATCAGCGACCGGTTCATGACGCTGGTCCAGGTCGGCGCGGTGCTGGTCATCGCCGCGGCGGCGACGCAGGCCACGTCGGATCGCGCGGGGGCGTTCGCCATCGCCTACGGCGCGTTCCGGCTCGTCCTCGCGGCGCGCTATGCCATGGCCGCCCACTACGTGCGCGAGGCGCGGCCCGAATGCGCCCGCCAGTCGGCCGGGTTCGCCCTCGCCGGCATCATCTGGATCGCGTCGGCGGCGGTGCCGGCGCCGTGGCGCTTCTGGATGTGGGGCGTGGGGTTCGGCATCGATCTGCTCACGCCGTTCGTCTCCCCCCGCATGCACCAGATCGCGCCGCCCGATCCGGATCATCTCGAGGAACGGTTCGGCACGTTCATCAACATCAGCCTGGGCGAGGGTTTCGTGGGCCTGGTCGAGGCGATGCGCGACCAGCCGTGGTCCGGCGCGCGGCTCACGACGGCGGCACTCTCGCTGCTCATCGGGTTCTCGATCTGGTGGGGCTTCTTCGACACGCTGGACCAGGCGCCGATCAAGGAGGCGCGCACGCGCAATCGGACCGGACCCTTCAAGATCTGGATCTTCGCGCAGCTTCCGCTCGCGGCGGGGGTCGCCGCGGCGGGGATCGCGGTGGGGAACCTGGCGCACGAGGCGGATGCTCACGCTCTCGAAGATTCATTGCGGTGGCTGGTGTGCGGGATGGTCGCGCTGTGTTACGTCGCGCACGCCATCGTGCACATCGCGTACGCGAAGGCGGGGGCGGGGCGGGAAGCCTGGCTCGTCGTCGCGCGCAAGATTCCCACGATCGCCGCCGCGCTGCTGCTCGGCGCCCTGGGTGCGGGGCTGTCCGCGGTGGGCGTCGCGGGGGTGCTCGCCGGCGCGGCGGGCGCGCAGGTCCTCTGGAACATCTGGGAGCGCGCGCATGCCGACGCGCGCAACGGCGGGGATCCAGGGCCGGGGCTCGGGCGCGCGCATCGCCGCGCGTAGCGCGAGCCATGCGTCGCGAGGGAGTCGCACGACTTCGCGGCCTGACGGATCAAGGGTCAGGGATTCGAGACCAGCGCGCAAGCCTGCCGTCGGCGAAAGCATGGACGGCCCCGCGATCCCCTGCAGCCGATTATCAGGCGGGGATGCGCACCCCCGGTCAGTCCAGCCGCAGCAGGAACTCTTCGACCTCGTCTCCGGAACTCTCGACCGTGGACTCCCTGGCCTCGATGAAAAAGCCAACCTTCTCGAGCACGCGGCGGGAGGCCGTATGGTCCACGGTCACCCGGGCAAAGAGCGGCCGCTCGTGCACCTCGGCGAGGAGTTGTCGTAGTGCGGCGGTCGCGATGCCCTTCCCCCAGTGCTCCCGCCCATACCAGTATGCGATCTCGCGCAGACCCTCCCGAACGAAGCTGCTGACGTACCCGACCACGGCGCCCTCGCGCTCGACGGTGCGGAGGATTCCGAGAGGATCCGCGAGAATCCTCGCCCAGTGGGTATCGAACTCGGAGCGGCCGCGTGACGTCAACGTGCCCACGCGAAGAGCGACCGGGTCACACTGGTGCTCGAAGAACGTGTCGAGATCGGAGGCCGCAACAGGTCGCAGTCGAATGCCGGTCATAGAGCGTCGGGGAGCTGACTCGCGGTTTCGCGGAGACGGCCCTCGCCGCCTGACGGATCATGGGTCAGGGGTGCGGGGCCGGCGCGCAAGCCTTTCGTCCGCGAAAACATGGATGGCCCCGCATCCCCTGCAGCCGATTGTTCAAGTAAGCCGCTGCGCGGCAGTGGGGCCGCGCCCCGCGGAGTCCGTTTCGCAGGATGGAGGTTGTCCACTTCCCTCTGCGAAAGGAGCCCGTCATGGACGCGACCCGCACCACGCCGCTGCGCGAGCGCATGCGCCAGGAACTGCTAGCCCGCATGCGCCCGCAGAGCGTCTCCGCTTCTCCGCATGGCGGGCCGCGCTTTCGCGCTGCCCCGTGGTGCCTCGCTGCGCCCGGCGCCGCGGACGGTCCCTCGGTCGCGATCAGCACTGCCGGACCACCCCGCAGCGGCACCTTTGAGCGTCCGGACGCGACTCCTTCCGCACGTTCCCGCCACCGCCAGCGCCCCAGCTGAGCCGTCGCCAGACCCTCTCCGACCGCTACCGCCGAACCGTTACCCTACACGCTCCGGCGCCTGCCCCGGGCCTCTTGAACAACGGATTGCAGGGCCGGCTGCGCGGCCTGCAATCCATGTTTTCGTTAGCCAGCACTGAGGCGATAAGGGCTCCGGCTTGTGGCGTCGATTTAGTAGTTAGTTAGCAGGTGGCTAAGAAGACCGTTATGTAAGCCGCTCCTCGTTCCGGTCAAGCAAACCCCACAGTTCTTCCCGATCTGGCCCTATGAAGCGTACGGCACCGGCTCGCACGAGAATCTGGCGGAGTTCATCGTCAGGAAACCCGCCAATCTTGGTACGGATTACGTCAAACGTCCGTTGTTTCCACTCATCGTGAGAAAGCAGTCGCTTCGCAACCAACTCGGCCATAAAACGCGTTCTGAGGCCCTCGGTGTCTAATTCGAACTCCCGGCGCACAGTTGCCTCTCGCTCGGCAATCTCTCGCCGGAACTGCTCCTCTCGCGCTTTGGCTTCGGCTGCCAACCGGTCTCGTTCCCGCCCTGCTTCGTGCTGAAAACGCTGATCTTGTATTCGGGACGTAAAGAGCTGCGTGACCAGCGCACTTATGATCCCTGCCCCTGCACCTATCATGGCTGGGAGGATTTCGGTTGAGGGCATGTTAGCTTGAGAACAAGGGTGATTGATTGCTCATGGTCGCTGCTGACACGCGGCCAAGGCTCCGCTACTGTCCAACTGCGAGGATACTCTGCTGCTGGCTAACGGATCAAGGGTCAGGGGTGCGGGGCCGGCGCGCAAGCCTGTCGCCAGCGAAAGCATGGACGGCCCCGCATCCCCTGGAGCCGATTGTTAGGCCGCACCCGCCCCGTGTAAGGGACGGCGCTCTCGGATTGTAGCGAGAATGCGAAGAGGCTCCTTGCGCTATGCGGGACGGGGCGTCTGCGTCATTCACCAACCCAATCAGGGCGCAAGTCGAAGATTGCGCTGAGTTCCAATCCATCTCTCCAGGACATCTTGCTCTCGGTCGGCACAGCGCGGGGCAACGCTGTGAGAACTCCGTCATACGGTGCGGTCGCCCACGGGTTGAGATAAAGACATGTCTGAGCGGTGTGGACATACCACGGACCAACTTGGCAGAATAATACTCCACTAACCCGTGTGTGCTGCGGTCCCTTGGGCCCGTTCCAGAATCCATTGGGTTTTCGAGCCATTCCAGGCTCTTCGTCACGAGTTCCCACAATGATCTGCTCGGTTCCAAACAGAGCCTCCATCTGGTCTATTCGGTCGAAGCCCCAGCTACTCAGTGAGTTCACTGCGATGATGAAAGGAGCCTCAAGATTCCCATACTTCGTCCCCTTCCGCTGGAGAGCACGCCGGAGGCTCGCCTCGGATCCGCCCCAGCGACTTTCCATAGGATAGATTCCGATGGGTCTGTGCTCGGGATCTCCACGCTTCGCTTCTGAAACTGGAATAGCACTGATCCGAACGCGAATCGCCGAGTCTTGGTAGTTCAACGTCGGTAGGGCGTCCAAGCTTGTGATTTCATCACGGCGAGCCACGAGATCAGCGTAATCCAGTGTGCGAAGCCACTGTTGAAGCTGCCGACACAAACCGCGCATTGAAGGTTGTCGATCCGCTAGCAGTGTAAGTTCAGCAATCTGGAGGAAGTAGTCTGGGATCTCGAGGCCATTGATTGCGTCGTACACGGCCGCGATGACACGGCGCCGCCGCGCGAGCTCTGAACTCTCATCGCGCGCGACCCGAGCTTCTAAGTAGCTCACGCCGGTATTGTCCATCAATTGGAAGTCGGGACGACTTTGAGAAGTCGTTGGAACTTGAGGATGCGGTAAAATCTCTGCTCCTAGCCTACGCGTAAGCTCGTGGAGGAACAGCTCAAAGAAGGCAGCGTCGAAATCAGCGCGAAATCGGCGAGCCAAATCCAATTGCTCGCTACGCGGGAAGTGATCAAACCACTGCTGGAGAAGTGTGCGTATGCGCTCCACTCCAGTCCGTGCCGAGCGGTTGTAGTAGGAGAAGGAATCTTCGGAATGCGAAGCAGGTCCTGTGTCCTGGCGCTCAATGCTCTCGAAGAGTTGCATTAGGAATGCGGTGAAGTGCAGAGAGGTAGCGCAATGACGTCCGGCCGGATCGGGCGGTCCAAGACACGGAAGCCGCGGGAGGCCCCGCCGCTGCCGCGATGCTTGCCCAGCGGCCTAACGACACAAGGGTCAGGGGTGCGGGGCCGGCGCGCAAGGCTTTCCTCCGGTCGAAAACATGCAAGGCCCCGCATCCGCTGCAGCCGATTGTTCAAGTAAGCCGCTGCGCGGCAGTGGGGCCGCGCCCCGCGGAGTTCCTTTCGCAGGAGGAAGGTTGTCCACTTCCACTTCCCCTGCGAAAGGAGCCCGTCATGGACGCGACCCGCACCACGCCGCTGCGCGAGCGCATGCGCCAGGAACTGCAGCTCGCCGGCCTGAGCGAGCGGACCCAGGAGGCGTACCTGCGCTCGGTGCGCCAGCTCGCCACCCACTTCGGCAAGCCGCCCGACCAGGTCACCGAGCCCGAGCTGCGCCAGTACCTCCTCTTCCTCAAGAACGAGAAGCACTTCGCACCCGCCTCCCTCAAGATCGCCTTCTACGGCATCCGCTTCTTCTTCCGCACCACGCTCCCGCGCGACTGGCCCACCCTGCGGCAGCTCCGCATCCCGAAGCAGCAGACGCTCCCCGACGTGCTCACCGCCGAAGAGGTCCGGACTCTCATCGGCGCCGTGCGCACCCTGCACAACCGCACCTATTTCTGGACCCTCTACTCCCTCGGCCTGCGCATGACCGAGGGCCTGCACCTGCAGACGGGCGACATCGACGGCGCCCGCCGGCTGGTGCACGTGCACCGCGGCAAGGGCGCCCGCGACCGCTACGTCCCGCTGCCGCCGCGCACGCTCGCCCTGCTGCGCGAGTACTGGTGCGTGCACCGCCACCCGCGCTGGCTCTTCCCGGCGATCGGGCAGGGCGGCAAGCCGGGCCCCACCGCCCCGCACCCCATGCCCCGGCGCAGCGTGCAGGCCGCGCTCCGCCGCGTGGTGCTCCAGCTCGGCTTCAAGAAGCGCGTCAGCCTTCACACCCTGCGCCACAGCTACGCCACCCACCTGCTCGAAGCCGGCGTCAACCTCCGCCTGATCCAGCAGTACCTCGGCCACCGCTCGCTGAAGACCACCACCCTCTACCTGCACCTGACCGCCGCGGGCCAGGAGCACGCCGTCGCCGTCATCGAGCGCCTGATGGAGTAGCCGCGGCGCCCGGGCCATGCCCACCGTGGCGGACGTGGCGCGGCGCTACGGGCCTGCCTACCTCGCGCGCTTCGGCGACGCCGTGCCTCCGCGCCACCGCAAGGTCCTGCGCGCCATCGCGGCGTGCCGCACCGGCGAGCTCGGCACCGTGGTCTTCGCCTGCTCCGCCTGCGGCCACCGGCACCACATCGGCCGCTCCTGCGGAGACCGGCACTGCCCCACCTGCCAGCAGGACCGGACCCGCGCCTGGCTCGCGAAGGAGCGCGCGCGGCTGCTGCCCTGTCCCTACTTCCTGCTCACCTTTACCCTGCCGGCCGAGCTGCGCCGCTTCGTCCGCGCGCACCAGCAGGTCTGCTACGCCGCGCTCTTCGAGGCCTCCAGCGGCGCCATCCGCCGCCTGGCCGCCGACGCCCGCTTCGTCGGCACCCCCTCGCCCGGCTTCTTCGGCGTCCTCCACACCTGGGGACGCACGCTGGAGTACCACCCCCACGTCCACTACGTGGTCCCCGGCGGCGGCCCCAGCCCCGACGGCTCGCGCTGGCTCCCTTCCCGGGCGCACTTCTTCGTGCCGGTGAAGGCGCTGTCGAAGATCTACCGCGCGATCTTCCGCGAGGCGGTGGAGAGGGCGGGGCTGGCGGAGCAGGTCGATCCCGCGGTGTGGCGCAGGGACTGGGTCGTCCACTCGCAGGCGGCGGGCGACGGCCGCGCATCGCTCGGGTACCTCGCGGCCTACGTCTTCCGCGTGGCCATCGGCGACCACCGCATCCGCTCGTGCGAGGACGGGCGCGTCACCTTCACCTGGCGCCGGAGCGGGTCGCGCCGCCCACGCTCGATGACGCTCGAAGCAGACGAGTTCCTCCGCCGCTTCCTCCAGCACGTGCTCCCCCGCGGCTTCCAGAAGGTGCGCCACTACGGCTTCGCCAGTCCCAACGCGCGTCCCTCGCTGGAGGCCGTCCGCTGGCTCGCGGCCCTGCACGCGGGAGAGCGCTTCGTGCTCGGCGCGGAGCGGACGACGGCCGCAGCCAGGACTTCTTCCGAGATCCACTGCGGCGAGTGCGGCGGCAGGATGTGCGTCGTCGCCTTCGTCCGCTGCCGCACCCGCGTCGTCTTCGATACGAGCTAGCCCGCATGCACCGGCAGAGCGTCTCCGCTTCCCCGCACGGCGGGCTGCGCTTCCGCGCTGCCCCGTGGTGGCTCGCTGCGCCCGGCGCCGCGGACGGTCCCTCGGTCGCGATCAGCACTGCCGGACCACCCCGCAGCGGCGCCCTCGAGCGTCCGACAACCCATCCTTCCGCACGCTCCCGCCACCGCCTGCGCCCTAGCTGAGCCGTCTCCGCCCGCTCTCCGGCCGCTCCCGGCGAACCGTTACCCTACACGCTCCCGGCGCGTACCCTGGGCCTCTTGAACAACGGATTGCAGGGCCGGCTGCGCGGCCTGCAATCCATGTTTTCGTTAGGCCGC
>DASSME010000520.1:0-12695 GCA_035689035.1 Longimicrobium sp.
GGGACAGGGGACAGGGGACAGGGGACGGGGGACGGGGGACAGGGGCGCCCCAGGCCGCGCCGGGCGATCGGGGCGTCCACGATGGCGTGGGGGCACTCCGTGCGGGGGGATTTTCGGGGTTGCGGTGGGCGTATTGATGCGCCGTGGTTGCGGCGGGGAAGGGGGGAGAGAATCTTCAGGAGGGGGCGCGGCACGGATTCGGCATGCTGCGTCGCCCGGTCCCTTTCCCCCGGGTCCCACCGGCCGGATCGTGCGCACGTGCTGGCTTCCGATCGAGATCCATGACGCTCCGCGACCGTACCTTCGCACTGGTGCTGGCTTGCACGCTGGCGCTGCCCTTCCACTCGCTCGCGCAGACCACCGCGGCCGACAGCAGCGGCGGCGAATCGCTGTTCGAGGGAAGAGACCTGTACTGGGCCGCCGGGTTCGCCGGCGTCACGGTGATCCTGGCCCCGCTGGACCGCAGCCTTGCCCGTGCGCTGCAGGACTCGTCGCTGCAGGCCAGCCGCGTGCTGAAGCTCTCGGCCACCAGCGTGCGGCTGCTGGCTTCGCCGGGCGGGCTGGTGGTGGGGTCGGGGGTGTACCTCACCGGCCGCGCGACCAGCGACCGCGACCTGGCCGAGCTGGGGCTGCACACCACCGAGGCCATCCTGATCGCCGACGGGATCACCGGCGTGATCAAGATCGCCGCCGGGCGCACCCGGCCCAGCGCCAACCCCGAGACGCCGTACGCCTTCCACTTCATGGGCGGGCTCCTGGGCGACCCGTACCGCTCCTTCCCGTCGGGTCACACCACCAGCGCCTTCGCCGCGGCGGCCGCCGCCACCGAAGAGGTGGGCCAGCTATGGCCCGACCACAAGGGATGGGTGGCCGTGGTGCTGTACGGCGCGGCGGGGCTGGCGGGGATCTCGCGCGTGTACAACAACGCGCACTGGGCCAGCGACGTGGCCGTGGGCGCGATGATCGGCAGCTTCACCGGGTGGAAGGTGGTGCGCTACAACCACGACCACCCCGGCAACACGGTCGACCGCATCTTCCTGGGCCGCCGCCGCGACGCGGGCGACCAGATCGCCACGCGCCTGCCGGGGAGCGGCGGGGGCATCCCCATCATCTTCACCATCCACACCCGCTGATGCACGGCGGGTGACGGAACGCCGACGGGCCCGCATCCATCACCGGATGCGGGCCCGTTTCGCCTAGAGCGGCGGGCGTCAGGGACGGCTCTGGATCTGGACCGTTTCCGGGCGAACGCAGAAGCCGGGACGAGCTCGCGTTTCGATCGAAAAAAGGGAGGATCGCGGCCGGGTGTGCCGCGATCCTCCCCGGTGACGTTCCGTTCCGCCGGGGGCGTCAGTTCGTGTCGCCGTTCGCCTGGGGCGCGGGCGCGGCGCTGGACGGCGCGGGGGTGGCGGCCACGGCGCGCGGGGTGGGGAGGAACATCTGCGCGCGGATCCGCCAGCCGCCGCGCTCGCGCTTCATCACCAGGGTGCTGGTCCCCGTCACCGGCTCCACTTCCGCCGAGGCCGAATCGCCGGGCACGGGCGACAGCATGAAGCTCTGGAAGATGAACAGCAGGTCGCCGCTCACCTCGGCGTCCAGCAGCCCCAGCTCGATCCGCCCCACGCCGGGGAGCTGCGCCCTGAGCGCCGTCTCCACCCCCGCCACGCCCTGCCGCGTGGTCACGTCGCCCGGGAGCTGCACCACCGCCTTGCGGTCGTACAGCCGCACCAGCGCCCGCACGTCGTCCTCGGCCCAGGCGTCGCGCCAGGCGGTGAGGGTGGCGTTGGCCTCGCGCAGCACGTCCATGCGGTACTGGCTGATGCGCGCGTCCGTGTCGTCGCGGGGGCCGGGGAGCACCTGCGCGTGCGCGGCGGTGGCGGAGAGCGAAACCACCGCGGCGGCGGCGAAGAGCGCGAAGCGGGAACGGACGGACATCATCACGGACCTCTGGCGGAAAGCGAACGGAGGCGCCACCCCTTGGCGCCTCCGCTCCATTGTACACCGCGGCGCGTAGCGGTTCCCCTCCGCGGGACAAAGTGTTTCCCCTGGCGCCCCTTTGCGGCCGGGGGTGGGTGCTGATCCGGCCATCCCGCGCTCAGCGGCCCGGTTCCACGCCCGTGAGCGCGCGGCCGATGGCGCGGGCGATCTTCTCGCCGCCGCGCGCGGACGGCTCGATCGGGTTGGCGTAGTCGCCGGGGTGGTCGCACACCAGGCGCAGGTCGATGGTGGGGTGGCCGGCGGCCGCGGCGGCGCGCAGGATGGCGTCGTTGAACACGGTGAGCGCCACCGTGGCCCGGCGCTGGGCCACCGGCTCGCCCAGGTTGCCGTTGTAGATGGTGCAGACGGTCACCGGCAGCCCCGTGGCCGTGACCTGCTCCAGCATCGCCCGGTACCCCTGCTCGAAGCGCCCGCCGATCGCCGCCAGCGCGTCGAGCACCTCGCCGAAGGAGGTGGCGCGCTGGTCCAGGATACCCACGTGGCCCAGCGCGTCGTTGCCGCCGGCGCTCAGCACCAGGTGGGTGGCGTCGCCGGGAAGGTTGCGCAGCTGCCAGGGCACCTCCGCGGCCACGGCGCCGTCGCGGGCCAGCAGCGTGGCCGTCCACCCGGCGGGGAGGATCGCGGTGAGCTGCTCCAGCACGTCGGGCCCGCCCCGCACGTACGCCTTGTTGTCGAAGATCGAGTCCCCCAGCAGCACCACGTGCGGCACGCGCGTCCTCCTTCTGATCAGGCCCGTCGGCGGGGCGGGGCGAATGAATTCGCTGCAACGACTACACGAAGTCCGCCTGCGCGGACTACCGGCTATGGCGCGGAGTGGGTGGTGGTGCACGGTTCGGGGCTTCATGGCGGCGGGCCGGGACGACCTGCGCCGCGGCAACGTACCCGGCGCTTATTCCGTGCAGCGGAACGGGTTGTCGTCGGGGTTGGCGTTGCTGAGGGCGACTTTCGCCGTGTCGCCGGGCTTGATGGTCACGGGCTGCAGCCACGACCAGCGCTGGCCGCCGTACGCGGTGTCGGCCCACACGCGGTACCTGCCGGGGGCGATGGAGTCGAGCCGGAAGTGCGCGGCGGCGTCGGTGCGGGCGCGCTTCGAGGCGCGGCCGGAGAGGAGCCGGGCGCGCTGCTGCCACGCCCCGGCCTGCATCGCGCTGTCGGGCGCGGGCGCGGCGGCTTCGCGGCGCGGGCACAGCCGCGCGAGCAGCGAATCGAGCTGCTCGGCCTCGGGCACCAGCGCCACCGGCATCGACGCCAGGCTCACCTCCTGCCCCTCGTCGGTGACGATGTAGGCATCGCCCGCCACCGTCCCCGGCCGCGTATCCGCCTTTCCGCACGCGACGAGGATCGCACAAAGCACGACCCCGGCGGCGTTGCGATGACCGGAGCGGGAACGGTGGCCGGGACGATCGGCGGCGAGGATCGCGAGGGCGCGGGTCGGGAGCGGCAAGGTCGGGCTCGGGCGCGGGTGAAGCGGTTTCGCGGCGGCGGCGGACGCGTTCGCGGCGCGGGACGCGGCCTCCGGGCGGCTGCGCGGTAGAATCCTAACCATCCGGGCGTGGCGACGGAAACGGGCGTCACCCATCGAAGCGGACCGAGCGCAGCGGATAGGCGTCGTGCAGCGGAAGCAGCACATCTCCGATCACGATGCGCATCCACGCCAGGACCTGGAGATTCGTCATCTCCACGTCGTCCACCGCGGGGGTGCGGATGGCGGCGCTCCGGATGGTCCAGCGCAGCCCGCTGCCGCCGTCCAGCCTGGCCGTGGCGGGGTAGGCCATGCGGCCGGCCATCCCCTCCAGCACCTCGCGCGCGGGCGCGGTGTGGCGAAAGGTGATGCGGACGCGCACGCACCGCTCCTCGGCGGGCGTGTCGCCCAGCACGCGGAAGTAGCCCCGCACGGGGAACGGGAGCGCGCGCAGCCACGCCGCCTCCATGCGCACGTAGCGCGGCCCCAGCAGCAACCGCCCGCCGAAGAACCCGGCGATCGCGCCCACCAGCAGCACCCACCCCAGCACCTGCCACCTGCCGCCGACGAACAGCAGCACCGTCCCCACGACCACGGCGCCGATGGCGATGCGCAGGATGGGCAGGGATGGGCCGGGCGGGCTGTCGAGCAGCGCGTTGCGGACGTTCACGCGCCCCAGGCGCTCCACCTGGCGCCGCTCCCGCAGCGCGGTCCGCCGCTCTTCGGCGGCTTCCCGCGCGAGCGCGGCGGCGTGGCGCTCGCGGCCCTCGCGGGCGAGCGCCTCGAGGCGGGCCGTGGCGTCTGGCGGGGGAGAAGGGTTTTCCACGCGGGCTCGGCGGAGATGGGGGAGTGGTCGGGGGAGCGCGCCGGACCGCGGCCACCTCCAGCCGCGCGTGGTGCACGCCACCCCCGAACGAAGCGGAACGCGTGGACATCGGACCCGTGAACCGCCCTCGCGAGCCTCGGAACGTGGGCTGCTTCGGCCGATTCGGCAACCGGCCACGCGCGAATCCTCCGCCGTTGCGCCCCCGATCCCCATCCCCGCGCGCCATCACGTCGTTCGCGCCTGCGCCGGTAGTCCGCGAAGGCGGCGCGAAGGTGGAACTTCGTGTGGTTGTTGCAGCGAATTGATTCGCCCCTTCCCATCGCGCCATCACATCCCATCACCGGAGTTGAAACGCCGCCCGCGGCCACATCCCGGTCCCTCGTGCACTTCCGGGCGGGCCACCCGCCGAACTCCTAACGGAAATGTAAGACACGTACACACTCAAACGTTCACTATAATCTTGTGATCCGGATGCGCCGAACGCGTGGGGGCCGGCGCCCTCGCGCGCGTGCGCAACCGTTTGCGGACCGGCGGTGTCAGATTCCGTGGCCGCGCGCGCGGCCGTCCTCCATCCATCCGCATCCACCCACCCCAACCCTCCAGGAATGCCCATGATGCGAACGGTCTGGTCCGCGCGGCGCGCCCTGCTCGCCGCGGCCCTGCTGTACGGTGGCGCGGCGCAGGCGCAGGGCGGCGCGCGGTCGTCGCCACGCGTGGACGTGCCCACGCTGCCGCTGGTGCGCCAAACGCTCGGCAACGGGATGACGGCGCTGCTCAGCGAGGACCACTCGGCCCCGGTGGTGGCGGTGAGCGTGTGGTACCACGTGGGCTCCAAGAACGAGAAGCCCGGCCGCACCGGGTTCGCGCACCTGTTCGAGCACATGATGTTCGAGGGGTCGCAGAACGTGCAGTCGGGCGAGCACCGGCGGCTGGTGCAGTCGCTGGGCGGCATCTTCAACGGCACCACCACCGAAGACCGCACCAACTACTTCGAGGTGCTCCCCAGCAACCAGCTCGAGACCGCGCTCTGGCTGGAGAGCGACCGCATGGCCACGCTGCTCACCCGCGTCAACCAGGAGCGGCTCGACGCCGAGCGCGAGATCGTGAAGAACGAGCGGCGCCTGCGCGTGGACAACCAGCCCTTCGGCATCGCCGACGAGCTGGTGTCGGCGGCGCTGTTCCCGGGCACCAACCCCTACTCGTGGCCGGTGATCGGGAGCATGACCGACCTGTCGGCCGCGTCGCTCGAAGACGTGCAGCAGTTCTTCCGCACCTACTACTCGCCCAGCAACGCCACCATCGTGATCACCGGCGACATCGACCCGGTGCGCACGCGGCAGCTGCTGGAGCGCTACTTCGGCCCCATCCCCCGCGGCCCGGCCATCGAGCGCCCGCGCGTGGCGCCCAACACGCTCCCGGCCGAGAAGCGGCTGGCGCTGGAAGACACCCGCGCGCGGCTGCCGCAGATCTCCTTCACCTGGCCCACGGTGGGGCGCCACCACGCCGACCGCTACGCCCTGGAGGCCGTGGGGAACCTGCTTTCGCTGGACCGCACCAGCCGCCTGCGCAAGCTGCTGGTGTACGACCGGCAGCTGGCCACCAGCGTGTTCGCCTACAACGCGACCAGCGAAGACGCGGGCTACTTCCAGGTCTTCGTCACGCCGCGCCCCAACGCGTCGCTCACCGAGATCGAGCAGCTGGTGGACAGCGTGATCGACGGGGTGAAGGCGGGCCCGGTTTCGGCCGACGAGGTGCGGCGGGTGAACAACTACGTCACCGTGAGCGCCATCATCGGCCTGGAGAACCGCTTCAACCGCGCCGAGGTGCTGGCCGAGGGCCAGGTGTTCGACGGCGACCCGCTGGGGTACCGCACCGAGATCGCGCGCGGCCAGGCGGTGACGCCCGCCGACGTGCAGCGCGTGGTGCGGCAGTACCTGGGGCCCGGACGCGTGGTGCTGAGCATGGTGCCGGCCGGGCAGCTGGGGCAGGTGAGCAAGCCCAACCTGCCGTACACCAACGTGACCCCCGCCGCCCCCGCCGCGCCGGCCGCCGCGCCGGGCACCTCCGCGACGGCCACGACCGTCACCACGACGACGACGACCACCACCACTTCCACCCCGAGGCCCAACTGATGACCAGGATGACTCGCACGGCGCTGTTCGCCTGCGCGGCGGCCGTCCTGGCCGCCCCCGCGGCGCAGGCGCAGCCGCTGGACCGCTCGCAGCGGCCCGCGCCGCCGCCCGCCGCGCCCTTCCGCCTGCCGGCGGTGGAGATGCGCACCCTCCGCAACGGCATCCCCGTGGCGGTGATCCAGAACCACACGCTGCCGATCGTGGCGGTGCGCGCGGTGATCGACGCCGGGCCGCTGCTGGAGCCGGCCGACCGCGCGGGGCTGGCCAACCTGGTGAACGGGATGCTGGTGGAGGGGACCACCACCCGCACCGCCGACCAGCTGGCCCAGGCCTTCGCCGACCTGGGCACGCAGGTGACGCCCAACGGCTTCACCACCATCGGCCAGAACCTGGACCGGGCGCTGGAGCTGATGGGCGACATGCTGATGCACCCGGCCTTCCCCGACTCGGCGCTGGCGCGCAACCAGGCCAACACGCTGGCCAACCTGCGCCGCCTGCGCGAGCAGCCGGGGTTCCTGGCCGACCGCGTCTTCAACTCGGTCCTATTCGGCCCCGAGCACCCGTACGCCCGCGTGGCCACCGAGCAGACGGTGGGCGCCGTGACCCGCGCCGACCTGGTCTCGTTCCACTCCGACTGGTTCCGCCCGCAGAACGTGAAGCTCGTGGTGGTGGGCGACATCACCCCGGCGGACGCGGTCGCGCGGCTGGACCGCGTGTTCGGCGCCTGGCCGGCGGGCGGGAAGACGGCGCGCTACGAGGTGCCGGCCGCGCGGCCCTCGGCGCCCACCACCATCTACCTGCTGGACCGGCCCAACTCGCCGCAGAGCACGGTGCGGGTGGGGCAGGTGGGCCCGCCGCGCGACACGCCCGACTACTACGCGCTGGAGACCATGAACACGGTGTTCGGGGGCCTGAGCGGCGCGCGGCTGAACAGCAACCTGCGCGAGGCGCACGCCTACACCTACGGCGCCGGCTCGGCGCTGCAGTGGCGCCGCCCGCCGCAGGTGAGCACCTTCCGCGGGCAGAGCGACATCGTGGCGGCCAAGACCGACAGCGCGATCGTCGAGTGGCTGCGCGAGATCCGCGGCATCCGCGGCGAGCGCGCGATCACCGACACCGAGCTGGCGTTCGCCAAGACCAACCGCACCGCCGGCCTGCCGCTGCGCTTCGAGACGGTCACGCAGGTGGCGTTCGCCATCGCCGACCTGCTGCAGAACGGGATCCCCACGAACTTCTACGACTCCTACGCCCAGCGGATCGGGCAGCTGGGCGCCCCGGACCTGGCCGGCGTCGCCACCCGCTACCTCGACCCGGAGAAGTCCGTCATCGTGGTGGTCGGCGACCGCAAGGTGGTGGAGCCCGGCCTGCGCGCGCTGGGCATGCCGCTCGTGATCGTCGACGAGAACGGCAACCCGGTGGCGAGCTGACGTTTCTCCTTCGTGACGCCACGGGGCCGTTCGGAGGTGGATGAACGGCAACGGCGGTGAACACGGAGACGCGGAGAACCACGGAGGGCACGGAGAACTACGCGGTTCTCCGTGCCCTCCGTGTTCTCCGTGGCTCGCGCGCAGCGCCTCGCGGTTGCGGTTCAGGATGCCGCCGTCACCCGCGGCGCAGTTTTGCCAGATCCGGGTGATGAGGCTTCCCGTCGCTGTGTTCGGCGTCGTACAGCCGGCGGCGGTCCGCGCCGGTGTGGATGGATCTGGCTCGGCGGGTTGCCGCGCCGCATACTTCGAGCGATCCCCCCCATCCGCCATGCCGCCGTCTCTGGACCCGACGCCATGAGAGCAATTCGCATCTCGATCCTGGCCGCCACCCTGGCGCTCGCCGCCGCGCCGGCCACCGCGCAGCAACGGCGCCCGATTCCTGCCGGCGTGCGGCCGTACGTGGCGGTGGACGCGCCGGTGGTGGCGCTCACGCACGTGCGGCTGGTGGACGGCACCGGCGCGCCCGCGAGGGACGACCAGACGGTGATCGTCCGCGGCACGCGCATCCAGGCCGTGGGCCCAAGCCGCGGCACGCGCGCTCCGGCGGGCGCGCGGGTGCTGGATCTGCGCGGCCACACGGTGATCCCCGGCCTGGTCGGATTGCACGAGCACACCTACTTCGGCGGGTTGAAGCAGACGGTGCCGGACAACACCAGCGCCTACCTGTACCTGGCGTTCGGCGTGACCACGGCGATGACGGCGGGGAGCCAGCTTCCCGAGCAGGAGGTGGCGCTCAAGCGGTCGATCGACGCGGGCGAGATGCCGGGGCCGCGGCTGCTGATCGGCGGGCCGTACGTCCGCGGCGGGGCGGGGAAGACGGGACCGTTCCGCGGCCTGGACGGGCCGGATGACGCGCGGCGCTTCGTGGACGAGTGGGCGGGGCAGGGCGCCACCTGGTTCAAGGTGCTGAGCGGCCCGCGCAACGTGCTGCAGTGGCTGATCGACGCGGCGCACGCGCGGGGGCTGCACGTGAGCGCCCACCTGTGCGCCGTCACCTTCGGCGACGCGGCAGAGATGGGGATCGACGCGCTGCAGCACGGCTTCATCACCAACAGCGAGTACGTCCCCGGCAAGCAGCCCGACGTCTGCCCGCGCACCAACCAGGTCGCGCAGGCCGACGTGGACGTGGAGAGCCCCGCCGTCCGCGAGAGCATCCGCCGCATCGTGGCGCGCGGCACGCCGGTGGTGAGCACGCTGGGGGTGTACGAGAGCTTCGTCCCCGGCCGGCCGCTGGACGCACGGGCGATGGAGATGCTGGCCCCGGCCGCGCGCGCCGAGGTGGAGGCGACCCACGCGGGCCTGCCCACCTCGGGCTTCACCGTGCCCCCGCGGCTGCTGGAGAAGATGATGCGCTGGGAGCGGATGTTCGTAGCGGCGGGCGGGCTGCTGGGGTCGGGGTGCGACCCCTGGGGGACCGGCTTCCTTCCCGGCTTCGGCGACCTGCGCAACTACGAGCTGCTGGTGCGCGCCCGCTTCACCCCCGAGCAGGCGATCCAGGTGATGACGCTGAACGGCGCCCGCATCCTGGGCGAGGATGCCCGAATCGGCTCCATCGCGTCGGGGAAGAACGCCGACCTCGTGGTCATCCGCGGCGACCCCGTGGGCACGCCGTCCCGGATCTACGAGACCCGCTACGTCTTCCGCGACGGCGTCGGCTACGACTCGGGGCGGCTGCGGGAGTTCGCGAAGGGGAAGGTGGGCATCTACTGAGACAGGCTTGCGGCCACTAGAGGCATGTCACTACGCCGCAATGTGTTCCGGCAGTCCGCGAAGGCGGACTTCGTGCCGTCGTTGCCGCGATTTCAATCGCCCGGCCGCCCTGCCTGCCATGGCAACGAACCAGCCTCCGCGCGCGGAAGACCGATCGGCGCGCGGAGGCTGGTTCACGATCGGCGATCGATCCTGCTCAGGGGCACTCGTTCACGGAGCCGCGGTCGCGGAAGCGCACGGGGAGCGTGCCGGCGGGGATGCGCGCCACGTCCACGGGCTGTGTGAGCGCGGCAGTGGTCCCGCAGCGGACGCCGGGCGACACCGTCCGCACCACCACCTCCACGTAGTCGGGGTGCTGCGCGGCGGATTCCACGATGATGCCGTAGCCGCCGCTGTTGCGCTCCCCCAGCGCCGCCACCACCAGTTGCTCATTGGTGAAATCGACCTCCGGCCGCGCCGGCTCGGGCGAGTGGTTGCGCCAGATCGCGCTCCACACCTGCGCCCACTGCCGGGCGTCGGTCACCACCACGCGCGCCGAGTCGGTGAGGCCGCTGTTGTACGTCAGCGAGTACGGCTCGGCGCGCAGGCGGGTGACCGGGAGCAGGGTGCCGGCCGCGGACTCGTCGTAGATCACGGCGTCGATCACTCCGGCGCGATGGGAGCAGGCGGCGCCGGCCAGCAGCGCGGCGGTCACGGCGGTGAAGCGTAGAAGACGGTGCATCGGTGTTCGTTTCGGTCGATCGGGGTGGCTGGGTGGGTCGTTCCGCAGCGGAGAACGTTTGATTCCCGCGAGTGGTGACATCCAGCTCACCATCTGTTCCGCGGCTGTGCCCGGATGCTCCGGGCGCTCGCCTGGACGGCGCGCGGAGCGAACGCGTCACGCCTTCAGCCGGCGGAGCACCACGAACGCCCACGCGCACAGCGCCGCCGACGCCAGCGTGATCGCGATGTACCACGGCTCTTCGGCCAGCCCAGGCCGCTCGGCGATCATGCGCGCGACGTGCGCGACGGTCAGCAGCCCGAACACCACGCCGGTGGTGATCACGTAGGCTTTCATCTCGCCCCTCGAAGCCGTCAAAGGGTGGGGAAGGGTAGCCGCGGGCTCACCGCTCGGGGAGCAGCTCGGCCAGCGGGCGGACGCGGTCGCGGCCCAGGATCACCGCGGTCTCGGTGTTGCGCGGGTGAAGCTGCCACAGCAGCTCGCGGCAGCGGCCGCACGGCGGCATCACGTGGCCGTCGCAGTGCACCGCCACGATCATCGCGACCTCGGCCTCGCGCGCCTTCAGCATCTCGGCCACCGCGGCGTGTTCGGCACAGAAGCCCAGGCTGCTCGCGGTGTCGATGCAGATGCCGGTGTACACGTTCCCCGCCGCGGTCACCAGCGCCGCCGCGACGCCGCCCGCCTGTACGTCGTCGCTCGGCTGGAAGGGCACGGCCAGCGCCGCGGCGGTCTCGATCAGTGTCCGCGGGTCCATGGCGGCCGGGTCAGGCCCGCGCCGAGGCGGCGCGCAGCGAAAGGCGGTGTGGGTTCCAGTACTCCACTTCCTCGCCTTCGAACGCCTCCTCCAGCGCGTCCGGGCCTTCCCTGCGCGCGAGGGCACGCTCGGCCTCGGTGATCGGCATCGCCCACAGCAGGTGCAGGTGCCCGCCGCCGGGGAGCTCGAGGATCTCGAGCCCCGGCCCGTAGGTGTACGGCAGCGAGGTGTAGAGGCAGGTGCACTGCGAGCCCGGAACCAGCGGCCCACCCAGCGGCACCACGTGGCCGACGCCGAGCCGCTCCTGGATGCCGTAGAACGCCAGCATGGTCAACAGCTCCACGTAGCGTGCGTCCGGAGTGCCGGTGAGCATCAGGAACTCCAGCGGCGCCTCGGCGTTGGCCGCCCACGCGCCGCGCGTGACGTACGTGGTCAGCCCGCTCATCCGCGGCCCCGGGCCGATCTCCAGCACGCGCAGGCTGGGGAGCGCCCGCAACGCCGGCCCTTCGGGCCACTGGTGCTCCCGGATCGGATGGCCCTGGAAGAAGTCGCGGATGTGCGCGTCGACCAGCGGATCCATCCTACTCCGCGACCGTGACGGTGATGGATGCGCTCCCCACGTTGGCCTCGGCCGGCTGCACGGCCTCCACGGCCACGGTGTACGTGCCGGGGCCGGGGAGCACGATCGGCTGGGCCGTGCCGAAGGTGCTTCGCGACTGGAAGGCGAGGGCCGCCCGCGCCACCTGCGCGCCGCCCGCCGTGCTGGTGACGGTCGCGGTCACGACGAACTCGGAGGGGAGCCAGGGCACGTCCGTGTCGATCGGGCAGCCGCACATCATGGTGACCGTGGCCGTAAGGCTCAGCGACGTTCCGCTTTCCGTGGGCGTGACGTTCTTCACGATCAGGCCGGGGATCACCAGCACCACGCCCGGCTCGGCGCCCAGGTCCACGCCGGGCGTGAGCAGCATGGTCTCGGTGACGAGATGGCCGTTGGGGCTTCCGTCCGGCCCCAGCGATTCGGCGGTGAACCGCACCAGCGTGGGCACGTCCAGCTCCAGCGAGGCACGGAACCCGGCGGCGGGCGGGATGGTGGCCGGCAGCGCCGAAAGCCACAGCACCGTCTGCTCCCCCGTGCTCTGCGTGGTCACCACGGGCTGCCGCGTGGAAGACGGATGGAACCCGGGCGACAGGTTCCCCGATCCGCCCTGCGCGATCCCCTGCGCCAGCACCGCGCCCGACGCCGCGTCGCTCAGCGTCACCCGCGAGTAGCCCGCGTCGGGGCCCAGGAACTTGCCGCACCGCGCTTGCACGCGGACCAGGACGTTCGTCTGCATCGGTGGTTCGGACGGGTGAAAAGGGAGGGGTCGTCAGGCTGGAAGAAACGCGGCCCACGGTGCCGGAAAACGCCGCATCATCTCGAAGTATTCGTGTGAGCCTGCCGGGGACAGGCCAGCACCGCGTGGGATGAATTCGTTCTCATCCGGAAATTCGGATGATGGGATGGCGGCAATAAAAGACGACGCATCCGGTGGTGCGGGGGCCGCGAAACAAGAGTAGGTTGGAAATGTGCGAAGTTTCCACCCTCTTGCCCGGGGACGCAGCCGG